>CALMSM010000180.1 GCA_937872425.1 uncultured Candidatus Saccharibacteria bacterium | reverse complement strand
GTGAAGGGGCGCAGCTATTCAATCAAACCGCACTCGGAGTTGTCCCTCTCGCGAGACTTTCCGTCGAGGACAAAAAAGCCCTCCTGAAACAGATTGCTGAGAGCAATGTCTACATCGTGGACTATGATAATGTTACGCGATCTGTCGTAGACGGCCGACCGGTCTATAGCTACAAGGTTGGCTTAACACCTCGCGCCTATGTCGCAATGCTCAAAACCTTTTCTCGGAATCTTGGCAATGACGAGTTGGCTCTAACTGACCCTAATGACTACCCAGAGAGTCCCGCGCTCAATGTAGGCATCACCATAGATGTCTGGTCAAGTCAGCTTCGTCAGGTCACTTATGAGGACAGCCCACGCGTGGAAGATTTCTCTTCGCACGGAGCGTTAGTAAACATCTCAATGCCGACAGAATTTGTCTCACTCCCAGAGCCTCAGGCAAAACTTCAACAGATTCGCTAGTATCCCCCGGCACACGATAGTGGTATAGTCAAAGCATAATCAATATAACTACACCTTAAGGAAGACAATGAACCCTACTGACACATCGGCACCAACTACACCCGCAACACCAACCCCAGCTACACCCACTGTTCCACAAAAATCCAAAAAGAAACTTGGCCTCATTGCTTTAGTTGTAGCGGCATTGGTCGTCGTGCTTGGTGGAAGTGCCGGTGCTTACTACGGTATTATTGTCCCCAATAAGCCAGAAAACATTCTGAAAACTGCAGTACAAAACTTTACCAAAAAAGATACATTTACGGCTAAGGGCAAGATTGATGTTACAGCTTCAGAGACTAGCTCGACGGTTGACATGAATATGCTTCATGTGGATTCAACCAAGAAGGTTGCACTCGTGGACATGACTCTCACCATGAGCGGCATCAAGCTTCCTGTCGAAGCCCGATTCGTGGATGGTAATGCATATGTAAAACTTGGAGATCTCTCGACAATCAAAAGCCTCTTGGGTGCATACGCAGGCGGTGACTCATCACCTGTGATTGACGAAATCGAAAAGAAAGTTAGCAACCAGTGGGTTGAGATAGATAAGACACTCCTCAGTTCTGCGACTTCATCGGCAACGGAGTCTAAATGCTCCCCAGAAGAAGTCACCATGCGTACTCGAGCTGCTGTGAACGAGGCCGTGAGCGCAGCCGTCGATGGTGAAGACCAAGTCTACACAATCCAGAAAACGTCAAGCGATACTGTTGACGGCCAAAAAACCAAAAAACTTGAGCTGACACTGGACAAGTCCAAACTTGCCGCATTTGGCAAAAAGGTAGAAGACCTGCCGGCTGCAAAAGAACTTGCGAAGTGCAGCGAATCAGCAGTCGAGAGCGCCGAAACTACAGCCTCTGGTGAGACTATGGACTTGACCGCACTTAATGTGTGGGTAGATGGCTCTAAGCAGATTAAGCGTGTTGAGCTAAAACTCGCAGTTGGCAACGACGAGGCTAAGACAGCAATGGGCATTGATATGACTATGGTCAAAGACTCGCCAACTGTCGAGAAACCTGCAGGTGCCAAGCCTCTCATGCAGCTATACGGTGAACTTTCTAGTTTGCTTGGCATGGACGGCTCATCACTGGGCGGCATTGACGACTTGAGTAACTCGCTATCTTTATAGCAGTCTCGTATACTTGATATCATGCAAGTAGTCGTACAAAAATTACTGACACATTACGATACGTCCGGTAGCGGTCCATTGCTTGTATTGCTTCATGGCTGGGGTGATCGACTCGAGACATTTGATGGGATTGCCGACAAATTAGCCAAACAGTTCACAGTTGTGAGATTGGACTTGCCTGGATTCGGTGCGACAGAACCGCCAAAGACTGTCTGGGCCTTGGCAGAGTATGCTCAGTTTGTTGCCGATTTTCTAAAAAAGCTAGAGCTACCGCGGCCCAAGGCAATTGTTGGGCATTCAAACGGTGGTGCTGTCGCGATTGTAGGTCTGGCTGACGGGGTGTTGAGCTCTGATGCTCTGGTGCTTCTGGCATCTGCGGGAGTACGGGACAGGCAAGGGCTTAAAAAGCTAGGGCTCAAAGTGATTGCTAA
>CALMSM010000179.1 GCA_937872425.1 uncultured Candidatus Saccharibacteria bacterium | reverse complement strand
ACAGATTGGACTTGTCGAATTCGGCAAGTCCAATCTGTTTTGGAAGGGTGAAAAAGGACTTGAGATTATCAGGAGCATAAGACCTGGAGAGGATGGGTCGTCAGGGTTTAAGCGATTGACAGGAAAAAGTAACCGGTGGTTTAATCTGAGGCGCCTGGATTATGATTTGCCAAGTTGGATTATCATTAAGGGGTCGGGCGCAAGTAGTCTAATTCACCCAGAAGAAGATCGCATCTTGTCAGTAGTCGAATACAAGCGCATCGCAACATTCCCGGACACGTTTTCTTTTATTGGCGGTGGGCAAGACTGTAAAGCACGCATTGGCAACAGTGTACCCCCGCTATTCATGCGTAGTATTGCCAGGCAAATCAAGTCAGTAATGTTTGACGGAGAACAGCCAAAAGTGAACGGCAAGCTAAAGCAGGTTGACGACTACCCGGCACTTCTTGACGCTTGCTGGCAAGAACACCTTGCACCCAGGGCGGCCGATGCGCCGACAGTTATCAGCACCTTTGCCGGGGCGGGCGGTTCATCACTTGGTTACAGCATGGCCGGCTATCGGGAACTGTTGGCGGTTGAGTGGGATGACAACGCCGTTGAGACTTTCCGGATTAACTTCCCGGATGTGCCAGTCTATCATGGCGACATTGCCAAGCTGTCAGTTGATGAGTGCATGAAGTTGGCGGGATTGACCGGGCCGGGCGAGCTTGACGTGCTCGACGGCTCACCACCCTGTCAGGGATTCAGCACAGCAGGCAAGCGGGATTTTGGGGATGATCGTAACCAGCTTTTCAGGCAGTACGTCAGGTTGCTGCGGGGCCTGCGTCCAAAGGTTTTCGTCATGGAAAACGTGTCAGGCATGGTCAAAGGCATTATGAAGCTGATCTTTGCCGACATCATGCGGGAACTGAAAGCATCGGGCTACATCGTCTCAGCCAGGCTGCTTAATGCTATGTACTTTAACGTGCCACAGAGCAGGGAGCGCATGATTTTCATTGGCGTGCGGGATGATTTGGGGATAGTGCCAAGTCACCCGAAGGCAGAGAGTAGGCCGATAGGTATCGGCAGCATCATTGATGGATGTATCGCAAGTCGAAGCATGAAAATCAACCCCTGGATTAAGCACCCAAGATCGGCGGCGACAATTACAAAAACCAGCAGCGATTACCAAATCATGGTTGGGGGCACAATTAAGAGGCCAACTCTTATTCAGGCGGCTATACTGGGAAGTTATTCAGATGCTTTTTTGTGGAAAAATGGCGCGTGGGCACGCATCGGCAACAGCGTCCCGCCCTTGTTCATGCGCAGCATAGCCGGGCATATCAGGCGAGAGATTCTACCTCACGAGCGGGTAGCATGACATGGCAGACAGTAGCAATACAACGCAGCAACAACCAAAGCCGGGCGGGGCAACCGGCAAGGGCTTTGTCAAAGGCGATCCCCGAATCAACCGGAAGGGCCGGCCGAAGTCCTTTGACGGCTTGCGCTCCCTTGCCCAGGAGATAGCACACGAGGCGGCCAAGCAGGGCGGGCAGCCGGTCGTGATTGACGGGCACGCTGTCACGGTGACGGAAGCCATAATGCGTAGTTGGGCGGTGTCGAAAGACCCACGGCTACAGCAGAAGTTTATCGAAGTCGCTTACGGCCAGGTGCCCAGCGTCACCCGGCTGGAAGGCACGGACGGCGGGCCGATTCAGACGCAACAGGTGCCAGTGGACATAAGTAAGTTGTCAGAGGATGACGTGAGAATGATTCTAGCCATTCAGGAAAAGGCGGCGGCAACGCCATGACAATGGCTCTCAATATGCGCACTTCCGTGCTGAGCATACCACCGTTGGCTTTGCGCCAGTGGCTGGCACGCCGGCGATTGCTCGACTTCGTGGGCCTGACAATGGCATCCTATCAGGCTGCGGCGCATCATGTGGCGATTGCGGCCGCGCTTGAAGCGGTCGAAGCGGGAACGATCAAGCGACTGGTAATCACCATGCCACCCAGACACGGCAAAAGCGAACTGGCGTCTATCCAGTTTCCGGCCTGGTATCTGGGGCGCAACCCAGACAAGCGGGTTATCCTGGCATCCTATGCGGATAGCCTGGCGCTGACGTTCGGGCGCCAGATTCGCAACCTCGTGCATGGAGACGAGTTCGGCGCCGTGTTTTCTGGCATCACCCTGGCGCAGGATAGCACAAGCGCCGATCACTGGAACATTGCCGGCCACCGCGGCGGCCTGATTGCGGCGGGCGTTGGCTCAGGCATCACGGGCCACGGCGCCGACCTGCTGATTATTGACGACCCGGTGAAAGACGCCAGCGAAGCGGACAGCCCGACAATCAGGGCCAGCAAGTGGGAATGGTACACCCGGACGGCATATACTCGCCTGCAGCCGGGCGGCGCAATCGTGTTGATTGGTACGCGCTGGCACGTTGACGACCTGATTGGCCGGGCGCTTGCTCAGGATGCCGAAGGCTGGCACGTTCTGCACCTGCCTGCGATTGACGCCGAAGGGCGAGCGCTTTGGGCGGAACGATACCCGCCCGACGAACTGCGCAAGATTAAAGACGCCATCGGCTTACGCGCCTGGGAGTCATTGTACCAGGGACACCCTGTCGTTGAGTCGGGCGGCATCTTCGAGCGGGGTTGGTTCGGGCTGGTTGACGTGGCTCCGGTTGGCGGTCGTGACGTGCGCTTTTGGGATTTGGCCGCAACTGAAAAGAAGATGAAAGGCGACCCTGACTACACTGCTGGTGTGAAAATGCGTTACGTTACGGGCCGCTGGTTTGTGCTTGACGTGGTGCATGTGCAAGCCAACCCGGCAGACGTTGACCGGATTGTGGTCAACATGGCAGCGCAGGATGGCCGGGCTTGTGCCATCCGGTGGGAAGCCGAAGGGGGCGCCAGTGGCAAGCGGGATTCTCAGCGCCTGGCAACGTTGCTGGCCGGTTATGATGCGCAGGGAGTCAGGCCGCAGGGTGACAAGGTTTTGAGAGCAAAGCCGTTTGCTGCACAGGTCAAGGCCGAAAACGTCGAGTTGGTTGCGGGCCGTTGGATTGCCAACTACCTGGACGAGCTTGCGTCATTCCCATACGGCGCACATGACGACATGGTTGACGCCACATCGGGCGCTTTTCACGAGCTGGTAACGGGCGCAAGCAAGCGGGCAAAGGTGCATAATTGAATGATTGACATCATGCGGCTGACGCCAGAGCAGGTTGAGCGATTCATCCATCTGCAATCCATCATTGACCGCCAGGCGATTGACCGGGAAACGCTCAGACGCCAGCGGGATTACTACGATGGGAACCACGATGTGCTTCTGAGTCCACGCCAGCGGGATTTCTTGGGCCTGCTTGTCGGTCAGGGCAATGATGCTACCTGGTCGTTCAACCTGATGCGCAATGTGGTAGACACAATCCGGGAGCGGCTGTGCGTCGTAGGTTTCACGGTAGACGGCGAGACGGCAGCCAGCGAAGCGGACGGAGCCACGCCAGAAGGCGAGCTTGCCGATCTGATTTGGGACTGGTGGACGGAAAACGATCTGGACACGTTGCAGATTGACTTGTACCGCAAGGCGCTGCGTGACGGGGTGGCTTACCTGCTGGTGACGTGGGATGAAGAAGCCAACCGGCCCGCTTTCTACGTCCATGCCCAGGACGATGGCATGGACGGGATCACGACGCACCTTGACCCGGAGACGCACCTACCGCAATACTATGCCAAATACTGGACAACCTACGACCCGCTTAAACCTGGTGCGACGGGCAAGGAGCGGAAGACAGTTTACCTGCCGGGCGAGGTGCGCAAGTACCAGCGGGCGCCGGGCAACGTCTACGGATGGGAACAGGTGCAAGACCCCGGTGACGCATCCTGGCCTTTGCCGTGGCAGGGGGTGGACGGCCGGCCGCTTGGCTTTGCGGTCTGGTCTTTCCGTGTGCCGGGCGGAAGTGAACTCAGCCCGTCGGCGCTTGCGCTACAGGACAGTCTCAACACGTCTATGCTCGATCTGCTTGCGGCTGCGGCCGCGGGCGGCTTTCCGATCATGTCGGTCGAGTATGGCGAAAACGTCCAGGCGCCCGTCGTTTCGGCGCCTGACAACGAGGAGAACGAGGAAGCGGGCATAGAGCTTGCGCCAGGACGCCTGCTAGAGGTGTACGGCGGGCGGTTGAATCGCTTGCCGCCGTCCGACACGCAGCCGATGATCGCAACGGTCTGGACAATGGTCAGTGCCTTGTCAGCCGTGACTGGCGTACCAGCGCATCGCTTGCGGCCATTTGCGGGCGCTGAGGTGCCAAGCGGCGAGGCGCTCAAGCAGCTTGAAGCGGGCCTCGTGGCGAAAGCCACCGAACGGACGCAGGCATTTACAGCGCCATGGGCGGGCGTGATGACCACGGCTTACCGGCTGGCGCAACGCTACGGCACGAGCGATCTTCCGGCCATCGCAACGCCACGAATCAAGGCAGTTTGGGCCGATGTGAACACCCGAAGCGAGCTGATGCAATCGCAGGTTGGGACGGCGCACAAGGCGCTTGGCGTGCCGGACGAAATGATCTGGCAGAAGGTGCTCGGCTACACGCCGGATGAAGTGTCAGCCTTCCGTGTGTCCAAGCGCAGAGACCAGGCCATGCAAGTGGCGGCGATTGCGGCAAGTCTGAGGCAGGCAGCGCCACAGACCGCCACGGCGCAGCAAATGCCGGTTGCACCTGCCAACCCTGCGGCCTTTACTGAGGAGAATCAGCCATGAGCGAACCAGTCACGATTTACTGTGTCACGGCGCACGAATGGGGCGCCAGAAGCTATCAGCCGGGCGACGCCATGACAATCAACTCTCCGTCGCTTGTGCGTGAATTGCTGGCCTCGGAGAGGTGGTCATTTGAGGCACCGTTACCGGTGGTCGTGGCTCTTGCCGAAGTGCCAGCGCCGGCGCAACCTGTGACGCCAAAGCGAAAGCCACGGCGGCCATAGGTGAATCCGCTTCTGGCCGCACTCGTGACGGCGGGCGTCATTGACCAGGCGACGGCTGAAAGGCTGAATCGTCAAATGGACTCAGCAGCAGCCAGGGCATGGGCCGAAGCGACTTTGGAGCGCGCCAACGTGGGCGCATTGGCCGGGCAGCAAGAGCGGCTTATTGGCCTGTTGAGGAACAGCGGCTTTGACCCAACCGATGCGCAATGGCGGCAGTTCTGGCATGACGAAGACGCCAGGCTGTGGGCTGATCTGAGCGACTCCTACCGGGACGTGGCGTCTGAGCGGGCGGCGGCGCAGGCGATTATCACGGCGCAGGACTGGGCAACGTGGGAGCTTCTGAATAGAGACGTTGACGAGTGGGTGAACACCTACTACACCGATCCGGGCCTGCTCGATGTGGGCAGTGTACCGAACCTTAACAACACTGCCAGGCAGGAGGTCGCAGACGCCTTCCTGCGCTGGACACGAGGCGGTCGTGACCTTGCGCCGGGCGCTGACGGCGGCTTACCGGTGCTGATTCAGCAACTAGAGCCAACCTTCGGGCCAATGCGGGCAAGGCGCATTGCGGTCACGGAAACGACAAGAATCTTTGTCGAAGGCAACCGTTCGGTGAATGACGACAATCCGGTCATCACGGGCTACCAGGTGTTGACGGCGGCGGATGAGCGGGTGTGTCCAACCTGCGGCCCATTGCACGGGGTCTTCCGTGACAAGGCAAGCCGGACATTTCAGCACCCGACGATGGGAGCTATTGCCGGGCCGCCGTTTCATGTGAATTGCCGGTGCGACGAAATTGAAGCCACGTCGCAGACGCAGGGGATTGCGCTCAGCTCACCGTGGAAGTACGAAGGGGAGCCAGCCTGATGGAAGTCACAATCCGCATTGACGACGCCAGAGTACGGGCCATGCTGGCACTTGCGCCGGGGCGCATCCAGATTGCGATGAATCGGGCCATGACAGATGCGACGGTGCTGCTGCTCAGGCGCATGAAGGAATACCCGCCGACAAGGCCGAATCAGCAGTACGTCAGAACGAACACGCTTAAGCGATCGTGGTCGCGGGAAGTTGTTTGGCGGGGCGCTGACGTGACAGGCCGGGTGGGCAGCAACTCGGACATGGTGCCCTACAACCGGGAAGTGCAAGACGCAGAGGTGCAAGGGCCGCTATTCCGGGGCCGCTGGCAAACGGTGCAATCGGTTGCCAGGGATGAACAGCGAGCGATTGTCAGGATGTTTGACGAACGAATCAGAGAGCAAATAGGGGGTACGTGGAATGAAAACGAAGGGATTTAAGGGGCTTTGGGCGATTGGCCTGGCAATCATCCTGATTGTCGGGCTGGCGATTGGCGCATCGGCTGACCTGGGGAAAGTCTACCTGGGTTGGGTGAATGCCACCAGGCTGAATGTGAGCGACACGACCACGCTGACCGGGGCGGTCACGACGGCCGGCGATGTGGTCATTGGCGACGATCTTACCGTCAGTGACGGGCTGGCAGTGACTGGAGACCAAACCCTGACCGGTGCGCTTGGCGTGACGGGCGCTGCGACGTTGGCGGGTGAATTGAAGTTCACGGCGCCAGCAACTATCACCGTCACGGCAAATTCGACCATCGCCACGGCGGGCTACGTGTCAATCAAATTGGCGGCGGCAGGGGCGGTCGGCACGGCCACCATTACCGGTTGTTCGACGGCAGGCAAGCTAACCATCCTGCGGAACATCGCTAACCAAACGATCACGATCACCGACACGAGCACCATCATGCTTGGCGGCAACGCTGCGCTGGGCCAATACGATACGCTGACCCTGATCGGTGACGGCACGAACTGCCTGCAACTAAGCAAGGCAGATAATTAGCACTCTTTCTTGGGTACGCCTGACGGGGCGGCAAAAACACGGGGGATAACATGACAGAAGCAACGACTACGACTACAGCACCTATGACGCCAGAGCAAATGACGGCAACGCCCACCGGTCAATCGGGCGGTGCGACGGCGGCAACGGAAACCATTAGCATGACGCAAGCCGACTTGGACAAACTGATTGCCGAGCGGCTTGATCGAGAACGAGCGAAGACCACCAAGCAGGCTGACGCAGCTCGCAAGGCCATCGAAGAGAAGTCTTTGGCCGACCAGGCGCAATGGAAAGAACTCGCCGAGAAGCGGGCTGCCGACCTGACCGCACTCCAGGCCAAAGCCGACCTGGCCGAACGGCAAGGGGTGGTGATCGAGCAGCTTTACAAAACCCGGCTTGCCGGCTTGTCGACTCCGATTCGCAAGGCAGTTGAGAGCCTGCCGGTTGACGACATGCTCGCCCGGCTGGCCTGGCTGGACAGCAACGAAGCACTTTTCAAGGCTTCGTCTTCCGTGCCAGACATCAGCGCCGCATCGGGCGGCAGGCAGGCGGGGCCTGGGTTGGGCGGCTTGGACGCTCAGCAGTTGGCGGCAAAATATGGCGTAAAGCCTGAGGCAGTTCAGGCTTACGTGAATAGAGGGGGTTGAAAGATGGCTGTAACACTACAGACCGACGAGGGGTTGATTCGACCGCTTGAAGGGTCTACTATCCGGCGCTATACCGCCGGGGGAACCATCACGGCGGGCCAGCCAGTGGCAATGCTGGCAGCGGGCACAATTGCGATGGCAGACGGCAACGGCAGCGATCCGATTGCAGACTTCGTGATTGGCTGCGCACTGAAAAGCGTGGTCGCTGGTGACAGGGTTGACGTGGTTGTCCACGGGCCAATCTCGAATTGCACGGCGGCGACGCCGGGCAAGCTGATCTACATCAGCGACACCGAGGGGCTGATGGATGAAACGTCAACCAGCAATGGCGTTGTGGGATGGGCCGAAAGCGCCACGGTGGTTTTCGTCCGGCCTGAAAAGGCATAGGGGGAAATATGTCAACCTATGGGCCTCGCGGCCTCAGCAATTTGGTTCTGGCGCCCGGATGGGACGCCACCGAACTGGACAACTTCCGTACCGAAGATAACATCGGGTACGGGCAGATTCTCAGCCAGGCTACGGCGGCCATCGGCGCGCTGAATGCCGAACTGACAATGGACTCTCTGTGGGGCGGCCTCGTGTCCTTCACCGACCAGCCGACGGTCGAATACCGGCAGGGCAGCGCCAACGGATTCGAGGAACACACGGAGTTCGGGCGGCCTGACAGCTACCGCAGCGAAACGACCGGCCACATGCTGCCGATCAAGATGTATGACCGGCGCTTGGGCTGGACTTGGGACTACCTGCGGCGCGCACGCTCGACGCAGATCGAAGCGGACATTGCGGACGCCATCAAGGACGCTCGCGACCTGTGGCGGGTGCGCATCCTGACCCGCTTGCTGAAGCGAACTGACGACACGGGCGCAGGCTGGCGCTTGGGCAGTGTGGGCGAAAGCCCTGGCTTTGCGACAATCTACTCCTCGACGGGTGTGGACTTCACCCCGCCCGCTTTCGGCGGCACGGTCTTCACCTCCAGCCACGAGCACTATGTCGGCATTGGCGGCGGTCTCTACACGGCGGCCGTCTTCAGCGACGCCTACGACGAACTGCGCGAGCACGGCCATGAGCCGCCGTTTGACTTCCTCATCAGCCCAGGCGACCGGGCAACCGTGGAAGGGCTGACGGGCTTTGTCAAGACGGCTGACCCGCTCATCAACTACGGTGTGGCGACGGCTGTTGCGACCATTCCCGGCGAGTACATCGGAAGTATCAACTACTTCCGGGTGCGGGAAGTCCGGGGAATGCCTCGCTACTGGGGCGTTGGCTACAAGACCTACGGCAACCTGGCGCAGCGCAACCCGCTTCGGGTGCGGCTGGAGAAGGGCAAGACAAACCTCCAGTTCACGCTTGTCCCTGACCCGCTGGCTGGCAGTCCGTTGCACCCGGTGCAAAACCTGATGTTCTATACCGAGTTCGGTGTAGGCGTCTACGACCGGACGGCGGCGACCCCGCGCTACGTCAACAACGCAACGTGGGCTGACGGCACCCCGACCTAAGCGCAAGCGACCTTCGATGGATGGGCCATGACCCGACATGGCCCAGAGGGGGATGAAATGGCGAATCTGAGGACTATCAGCGTTTACAATGTCACGCTGACGAACGCAAACACCGAGTACAGCCAGGAGCTTTCGCCGAACGCCAGGTCACTTGCGGTGCAACCCCGAACGGCGGTTGACGTGCGCATGGCGTTTGTGACGGGGAAGGTTGCCGGGTCTACCGCTCCATTCTTCACGCTGAAGGCGGGCGGCGCGCTGGCGATTCACGAGCTACAGATGGCCGACAATTCGACGGTCTACCTGGCAAGCGCAACGGCGGGGACGGTTGTCGAAATTATTGCAGGGAGTTGGTAGGCCGCGTGTTAAGAAAGGCTTAGGGGAAGGAAAAATGTCTATACAGATTACGGGCGGCGCGGCGGGGATGCCGCTTTCGGGCGGGACGCTGACAGGGCCATTTGGCGCGACCGGTACGGCGGCAACTGATTTGCCGACCTATGGCGCCGAGTTTTTGGGCGCGTCGGGTTGGACATCGGCGGACTGGACAGGGGACTGGGCCACGGGTTGGGCGCACACGACGGGCAATACCTCGGTGCTGAGCCATGCCATGGCCGCGGTGAGTGCGACCAAATACCAAATCGCCTACACCGTGACGGGGCGCACGGCGGGGAGTTTCACGGTGGCCTTCGGCGGGCAGAGCCTGACGAGTATCACTGCGACCGGCGCATTTGGGCCAAAAACGACTAGCACGGCGGCGTTGACAATCACGCCGACAACCGATTTCAACGGGACAATCGTTGTCTCGATCCGGGCGATCACAGCCGGGTCAACGGCGCTGTGGACGATGCGTGACAGCGGCGGCACAATCCGAAATGAGCTGCGGGTCGGGATGTC
>CALMSM010000178.1 GCA_937872425.1 uncultured Candidatus Saccharibacteria bacterium | reverse complement strand
ACCATTCCGCCAATATGACACTGTACTCGATAGCTTCTTGGACTATGGTGATCGCATCACAAACTCAGGCTACTACGATGAGGGTGTTGCAGTACGCGACAATCCCATCGCCTACATTGACGCTATTGCTCCAATATACGGAACCGATTCAGACTATGCGGCCAAGGTGACTGCACGCTATCAAGATATTATCGCACTCCGCTAAAATAACACTCTAAGCCATTTCGTGCGCGAACTCAGAAAGTTTCGCACGGAACATATCCATAGCACCTTCAAAGAAGTCTGGCTTGCCTTCTGTTCCCACACCAAGTCGATCATTTATTTCACGATGTCCGACGACAATCTCCTTGAGGTCACCAGTTGCGTCTTTACCATATATATCCGTAACGACGTAATATGCCAAATACATTGCGTTAGTTAGCTGCTCGGTCGTAACGCTTCCTTGTGCACGAGTCATATCAGTGACTAGCTCTACACCCGTAGCTTTATCATTTACTTCGTACGCGTGACTACAAGCAATCTTAGGGTTAGTTACCAGCTGGTATGTCTCGCTCTCCTGGTTGATAGACCACTGGACTGAAAGGCGGTTGTTTTTGATTGAGTTTGTAAGGCGTTCCATTCCTGTGACCCCGGGTTCAACTCCTTGGGCAGTATGATGAATAATAAAGTACTGCGGATCGTCCAGAATACCCTTCTCGGTCCATACAGTACCAGCTTCTTCGAAAACGCTGACGTAGGTTTTTGCGTCTATAGTCTTCAGCCATGCGTCGTAACCCTCACGAGTTAGCACAATCTCTTCTATGCGCTCGATGCTGATGTTCTGTTCAAGTTTGTCGGTTTGATCCGTGCGAACAATCTCACCGGTCCAAGTACGCTGCTTAATTAAATCTTCGGGAGTTACACCATCGCCGTCACCCGGATCTTTAGGGGTGGGGTCTTTGGGATGCTTCGGGGCTATCGTGGTTGTAGTTGTTGGCTGTGCCGTCGTCGTGGTCGTATCAAGCGACTCTGTACTCGCCACAAGTACGTGCCCATACTCTAGGTGAGCTGGGTCAGGCTTGTTGCGACCAATAAGTGTTGAGAGCCCGGTGCCAAGCTCCTTAGCGATACCAAAGTAGGTGGTTGGACCGTCTTCTGTGCGCTCAAGAACATATACCCGCTCGCGATCAGCCAAGCTCGGCATTTGCTGGGCCGGAAGATAAAGCCAGTCCTCAAGACCATCATGCTTTGGGTCCTGCTCTCGGCCAGCGTTGACCGCCTCGATAGACTCTACACTAAAGCCCCATAGAGCGGCGATTTCTGCTGTTGTTTTGCCATCTTTTTTGATAGCAACAGGCTCTGATATTGGGATATATAGCACCTGACCAACATTAATATCACCGTCTTCATTCAATTCGTTAGCAGCGGTTAATGCCTTGTGAGCTATATCACTCGTTTGCTCTTCTGTGGTTTTGCCATTAACTGGGCTGCTGTAATACCGGCTAGCGAGCTGATCTACTGTTTCACCGCTTTTGACGGTATGTACAAGTGTAAACACAGGTGCGACTCTTCGTAGCTGATTTACTGTTGATTCTTCATGCTCGGTCGGGTCGGCATCTCCGAACTCAACAGCATGGTCCCTGATTTTGACTTCCGGGTTGAATGGCTTACTACCCGTATTTGGCTCATATGTTGGCTCTGCCTGAGCTAAGCCATCACTGTCATCATTGCCAAGCATGCGGTTGCCAATTAACAAAGCTGCGCCAGCGCCAAGAACACCTAGAAGTAATGCGCGTCGGCTAATTCTAGGCATATGGGGCTGGTCGAAGAATTCATCGCCGGGTGACGATGAGGGCAACTCATGAGGGCTTCGACTTGTTGACGAATCGACGGACATAATGACTAAAATAATAGCATAGTTTAGTATAAAAAGCAAGGGTTGGGTTAAGGGTGGATGATATCAAGAAGCTGTTGGCGTAACTCCTTGGGTGCTGTACCCAAAAATCCCAAACCAAAGGCTCTCTGTGAGAAAAACTCGTTAGCCACGGCAACAATCTGTTCGCGGGTCACTGCTTTAATGCGCTCTGGCGTCCCATAGTAATCGTCAATCACATCCTCAAAGAAATATCGGCCAGTATAGCCTGCCGAGACGCCCCCAACCGTTTGACCACTCCGTTGGAATCTGCCCAACGTGTACTGCTGTGCAGCGGCGATGTCTGCATGGGTTATCTCTCCATCACGTACTGCGTTGATTTCTTTGGCAATAATTGTAAAGAGCGCCGGCGCATTTTCTGCAGTCACTTGGCTACCAAACCACCAGTTAGTAGCACATTTTGTCTGTAAATAATTGCTGCTCATCCCATATACAAGCCCCTGCTCACGGGCTTCGCCCAAAATACGTGAGTGCAGGGTTTCGGTGAGCATCGTGTTAACCAAACCGAGGGCATCTGCCTCATCTTCGTTCAGCCGTCGCGGTATGAATGTGTCGAAATAGAAATGAATATTGTCGACGGTCCTGTTCTGGATATAGAGTGGTTCCGCTAGACCCTTTGGCTTTTCGTCAGGGAGTGCAATTCGACCCCTACCCTTCGGTAATGTCATAGATTCCAGCATGTCCACGATGTTCTGACGACGAGATTCAGTGAGCTTACCCGCAATAACAAACCGCATATTGTTCGTGAAGTGAGTTTTGAGGTAGTGCTCGCGTATATCTTCGACTGTAACATTGCGCATAAGCTTGAGTCGTTCTTGGTCTGTACGAATCTGGTAGCCATAAGCCTCACGCAATGCCAAACTCAGATGACGGAAGTGGTTGTTGGCACGCCCGGTCATTTCCTCACGGACGTTGCCATACTCCGCCTTGAATTCGTCCGCCAAGAATAACGGCTTGCTGATTGCAGCCAGTAATAGGTCGGTGATACGCTGCCATTCAAAGTCCGCGCATTCTGCCTCATAGGTGATGTCATAGCTGCTGGTACTAGCATTGCTATAGGCACCGTTTTTCTCGAATTCCGCCTGAAATGCTCTAGCTTTAGGAATCCGCTCATTAGCGCCGAGGAGCAAGTGCTCCATGAGGTGAGCAGTCTCCCACTTCTCTGGTGGACATAAGAAGTCACCAGCCCGGAAATTGATGTCAAAACTCATTACCGTTGCCGCTGGGACATGTACGAACAGGCCTTTGGCTCCATTGTTGAGAGTAACTTCTGTGACGGTGTGCTTCATGTGGTAGTGCGGCTACTTCCGACGCTTTTTAGGCTTCTTGGCCTGTGATTTACGCTGCCGCTCCACCTTGCGCGCTTTTTTAATCTTGTCGTGCTTTTGCTTCTGCTCTGCAGTTGCCGTCTTAGCAGGGACAAAGTCAGTCTCTGTGAACTCGTCGGCATCAAGAATCTTATCGGCGTTCTCTACTGAGCGGCGTGCTGCGCGGGTCAGCTCTGTCTCAACTGCCTGGTCCTGATCAACCGGTTCTGCGTAATACAATGCCCGAACTACTTCGTGACGAAGTGTGATTTGCATTGCCTCGAACATTTGCTGGGATTGACGGCGATACTCAACAAGTGGGTCACGCTGACCAACACTCAACCAGTGGATACCCTCACGCAGGTGATCCATGTTTTCGAGGTGTTGCATCCAGAGGTTGTCGAGTACTTGCAGGTAAACGTCACGCTCAACTTGACGCATCATTTCTTTACCAAATGCTGCCTCACGAGCTTCATAAAGCTCGCGGGCTTCGCTAACTAGTAGCTTGCCGAACTGTGTTGCATCGGTGTCAAACAGTCGATCAAATATTGCATCATCAAATGGGAATGTTTCTGCAACAATCTGCTCGAAATCTTCGCTCAAAATCTCAGGTGAAGCAGCAAGTGCCTCTGCCTCTTGCTCGATGAATAGCTTGATGCGACCATAGATGTCTGTGTTGGTTAAAATCTCGCGGCGCATGATATATGTTGCCTTGCGGTGACGATTCATGACATCGTCGTATTGCACGACGTTTTTACGGGTATCGAAGTTAAATCCTTCTACTTTTTTCTGTGCACCCTCGAGCGACTTGCTGATTACACGGTTTTCGATTGGGGTTTCATCATCCACGCCAAGCCGATCCATGAGTCCAGCAATGCGTTCACCACCAAAAATACGCATAAGGTCGTCTTCGGTGCTCACGAAAAACTGCGTGACACCAGGGTCACCCTGACGACCAGCACGACCACGGAGCTGATTGTCGATACGACGTGATTCGTGACGTTCAGAACCGAGGACAAACAAACCGCCAAGCTCTTTGACGTCTTCATCGAGCACAATATCTGTACCACGACCAGCGATGTTCGTAGCCAAAGTAACAGCGCCGCGAGAGCCAGCCTTGGCGACAATTGTAGCTTCTTTTTCGTTATTTTTAGCGTTCAGAACCTCGTGTGGGACTTTTGCCTTAGTAAGTGCTTGGCTCAACGCTTCGTTCTTCTCAACAGATACTGTACCAATCAGCACGGGCTGGCCTTTGTGATGAAGCTTGGAGACTTCCTGGACAATCGCACGAAATTTGCCCTTTTCGCTACGGTAGATCCGGTCGGCTTTGTCGTCACGAACAATTTTTTTGTTCGCTGGGACGACGATTACATCGAGCTCATACACTTGGTGAAATTCTTCGCTCTCTGTTTCGGCCGTACCAGTCATACCCGCCAATTTGTCATACAGACGGAAGTAGTTCTGGAAGCTGATGGTTGCGAGTGTCATAGACTCCTGCTGAACCTCAACACTCTCTTTGGCCTCAATGGCTTGGTGCAGACCTTCGTTATAACGCCGGCCTTTGAGTAAACGACCAGTGAAGTCGTCCACGATTACAACTTCGCCATCGCTCGTTACAACATAGTCTTTATCTCGATGAAATAGCGCCTGAGCCTTGAGTGCCTGCTCAAGGTGGTAGATAGTTCGGACGTTTTCTGTGCCGTAAAGGCTATCCAGGCCAAGGATTTTCTCGACTTTATCGATACCTTCATCAGTCAATACGACTGACTTTTGCTTCTCGTCGACGTCGTAGTGATCGTCTTTTTTGAGTTGTCGCGTAACTTTGGCGAACTGTGCATACGCAGTACCGCTGGATACGCTTGGTGCGCTGATAATCAGTGGCGTGCGGGCTTCATCAATCAAAATGGAGTCAACTTCGTCCACAATAGCAAAATGGAGTTCACGTTGTCGCAGTTGCTCTGTCTCACGGACCATGTTGTCGCGAAGGTAATCAAATCCAAATTCATTGTTTGTGCCATAGGTGATATCAGCCGCGTAGGCTTCCTGCCGAGTACATGGACGTAGACGACGCATGCGTGGATCACTGTGATCTTTATTTACAAACTTTGAGTCATATACGAATGACTGGTCTGGAATAATAACACCGGTAGTTAGCCCTAAGAACTCATAGACCTGACCCATCCAACCAGCATCACGCTGTGCCAGATAATCGTTGACAGTTACGACATGGACACCCTTGCCGGTCAACGCATTAAGGTATACAGGAGCGGTCGCCATGAGCGTCTTACCCTCACCTGTTTTCATTTCTGCTACTTTGCCCTCATGTAAGACCATGCCACCAATAAGTTGCACATCAAAGTGGCGTTGCTTGACGCTTCGGAAGGCCGCTTCGCGAGCTACGGCAAATGCGTCAGGGAGGATTTTGTCCAATGATTCTTTTTTGAGACGTTTTTGGAGTACTTCTGTTTGTGCCTTGAGCTTGGCGTCTGTTAGCTTTTTGTACTTAGGCTCTAGCTGATTGACGTCTTTGACGCGTTTCGCCATACGTTTGAGTGTTTTAGCCTGTGGATCGCCAAGCGCCTTCTTAAATACCTTGTGCACGTGTTATAGACTCCCTCTGTCAGTTTTATACAGAAATTCAAGTGGTATTGTACCGCAAAACCACCGGTTGACGCCAGGGGTTTTTAGAGGAGCTACAACTCTACAACACTTCTCCTTGTGACGAGCTACAACTGGACATGCATGACTGATTACGGAAAACTTGTAAAAACAGATGTATTATGCTATAATGATAAGATAATGTCCGGTGTAAATTTAGGTACGAGACAGCCTATCACCCCTATGGAATGGCATGGGGCTGTTCCGCTATACGAACACCCGGCTATTTTGCATGCACCGGACGCTCGGTTGGGCAAGCTACCTAGGTTTATTCTAGATAACGCTGATGTTGTCCGTGAGACGTATGTAGACACCCAGGCTCGGCTGCAAGACATTATGGCTCAAGATGAAGCAGTCGCCGGGGCAACGGTGTTCGGCTCCACCACCAAGGGGTATGCCACCGAAAGAAGTGACCTGGATATGACGGTGTATGTTGATGCAGAAAAACTTGGACTGCAGCTGGTTAACCCATATTCTACAACTGAACCAATATTTGGCTACTGGTGGGCCTATGGGCCCAAAGAAACCATGCTACAACACGAGGAATTCTATGATAGTTGGATATCCAACCAGATAAACCCAAACCCAGAGACAAGTCCGTTACTAAAGCAGTCCGTCGAGGTGGTCCCTGTTAGCATGGCTCACATTGAACTAGTAGCGAGCATACAGGCCAAGCAAGCCAAAGCAGTTAATCTATACCAAGAATTGCGTGCTGAGCAACCCGATGACGACATCGAAGCCTTAGCCGATTGGTCAACGGTCCTAACAAATCAATCGGTACTCGCACGGATTCCTGGGCTGCCCGAAGCAATGAAAGCTGTTGAGCGAGAGTCAGAATATATGGATATTATTGCGGTGAAGAATTTTCTTGATACGGTAGCCAGTATTCGAGGGGACCGTATCTCAAAACTTCGTGCCTTTGTGTTTTGGGATTGCCGTTTTGACTCGCCGTTATGTAATCGGTTGTTCGGGCTGGCTATCACACCAGGTGTGGCACGATACCGCACGGCATTTCTATCTGCAGTTGCAAAAAGCGAAGACCCAGATCGGACTTGGGCTCATTTCGCACAAAGACTTGCTATGTTCGAGGACTCGCCAAAACACCGTAGGGATATCAGCAGAATAGCCTATCCAGAAACATTCAACCAAGCAGTATCGCTCTATGCGGATTCAGCTCTCTAGTGATCGTGTTTGGTGCTACGCAGCCTTGCTACTAAGCGACGATGCAGACGTGGATTGCCATGGAGCTCTTTGTGTTTTTTGAGCTGATTCTTGAGCTTAGCCTCTACAATATCTATGGCCGCGTAGATATTGATAGTTGACTCTTTGGTAACGAGCTTGTCGTGCGGTAAGTGAAATATCACCTCGCAGCTACAAACTTTTTTGGCTTTAATCGTCTGCTCTTTGAGCACAACTTCTACCCGCAAACTCTCACGGTCATGACGCGATACATATCGATCTAGGGTGCCAATTTTTTTGGTCACATAATCTGATAATTTGTCGTCAATCTCTATGTTTACTGTGCGGACATCTACTTTTTGAATCATATGATTTCCCTCCCTTGCATATATGGTTGGAGCACTTTTGGTATACGAATTTTCCCGTCCTGCGTCTGGAAGTTTTCGAGCACTACGACCAGCGAGCGAGCGAGCGAAACAACGGTACCGTTCAGTGTGTGGAGCATTTCTACGGTACCATCCTTGCGACGGACACGAATATTGAGGTTGCGTGACTGAAAGTCAGTGCAGTTACTGCAACTGGTGAGCTCTCGGTACTTTTCATCCACAGGTGACCAGTACTCGATATCGTACTTTTTTGCGGCCGGAGCACCCAAATCGCCAGCGGCAATATTGATAACATGGTACGGGATACCAATGGATTGCCAGAACTCTTCCTCGATGGCTAAGATTTTTTCGTGAAGAGCCACACTCTGTTCTGGTGTCGCGAAGGCATACATTTCAAGCTTATTGAATTGGTGCACGCGGAACAAACCACGTGTGTGCTTACCGTACGTGCCTGCTTCTTTGCGATAGCATGGGCTCAGGCCTGCGTACAGTAGTGGGAGCTTGGCTTCATCGATGATTTCGTCGGCATGGTAACCAGTAAGCGGCATTTCTGCAGTAGCGATGAGAGAAAGGTCTTCTCCCTCGATAAAGTACTCGTCACTTTGGTCACTTGTACGTGGTGCGAATCCCGTACCGGTAGCTACGCGACTATTTACCATATTTGGCACCGTCATATAGGTAAAGCCTTTTTTGATAATAAAGTCGATTCCGTACTGGGTTAGGGCGTTTTCCAGGAGGGCAAGGTCGCCTTTCAAGTAGTAAAATTTAGCTCCGGCAACCTTGGCGCCACGCTCGAAATCTAGCCAGTCGCGGGCGGTCGCAAGCTCAAAATGGTCCCGGGCACCAGTTGGCGTATCGCCAACTCTTTTGATTTCGACACTGTCTTCTTCGCCACCAAGTGGAACATCATCAGCGTGGACGTTGGGAATTGTCTGGAGTATGGTAGTCCGTTCGTCTTCTCGAACTTCTAGCTGCGCTTCGAGTACACCGAGTTCTTCTTTGAGTTGTTTGCTTTGTTCTATTGTTGCCGGCTCGGGCTTACCGCCCTTAAGCTGGGCAGACAGCTCGTTGCGCTGAGCACGCAAAGCTTCTACCTTTTGGAGGAGGTCTCGGCGCTCTTCATCAATGGCCAAAAGTTTGGGCACATCAACTATGTATCCTTTTTGGTGTGACTTTTCAGCCACAAGTTCTGGGTTATCTCTGATGAATTGGATGTCTAGCATAGTTCTATTGTACTACGCTCCAGCGGATCCAGTGAGCTCATTTAGATAATGAGCTACCACATCTGCCGCAGGAAGGTCGATTCCATGCCAGGATTGATATATTGTATCGTCGTCCTGAACAATCATAATAACGGGTAGCTGCTCACGCATATAACCGTAGAACTCTGCCACTTGAGCACCATTGCCGCTGTCAATATCAAGGCAGACTGTTTGGCTTTCATCAGGGGTAATATCATCAATAGCCCTACCAAGCACAGTCAACACGTCTTCGTGCGATTTATTGCCCAGTAGATAGATTGCTGGGCCTTCTCGATCTGGAATTGTGGTAAATTCTAGCGCCATAGTATTATGCTTTCTCCGATTTATTGCGTTTTGCTATTGCCTCAAGTGTGAGTTCGGTGCGTGAGCGCGCGTAGCTGCAAAAATCGCATTCGCCGCCCATCGCTGCCATACCAACAGCCGGCATATCTCCCTCTACACACTCTTTCATTTTCTGGATAGTTGGTTCTACCCATGCGTCATTACCAGTATATGGAATCACCTTGGTGCGAAACTCGACCTTGTCATAGAACCCATCCATATCAAGCCGACCATTGGCATAGACAAAATATCCAGTGTCATTCACGGCGAAACCGTTTGCACGAAGCAACCACTGATAGACCTCCATTTGGCGTTTGTAGCTCATTTGCCAATCTGCGTCTATAGTAATCTCTGCATCCTTTGCGGTAGCCTTGTAGTCTACTACTATCAATTCACCTGCATCATTAACCCAAATATCATCTACAGCACCGAAAATGTGCAAATTGGTTGGCTCGTGAAGCGTTGACACACCAGTGAAGTTGGCTCGCCATGTATCGAGGTCTTTGTGCTGATACGGAACAGCCTTGATCTGATTATCACGCATAAGTGGGTGCGGCTCCGCCTTGGCACGGAATCCATCAAATTCCTTTTTAAGTAGCTCATCAATGGCCGAGTTTATGCGGAACGGTGGGCCATTTGGGCGTTTAATCTTGAGTCGGGCGTCCAGCCAAAAGCAGCGGGGGCACTGCGTAAACAACTCAATCTTGCTGCGAGAAAACTTGAAAACATCAGACTGCCCTGGTGCATATGGTTTGTTGCGCTCGCGCCAATAGTTGTTAGTTTTTGTCCCT
>CALMSM010000177.1 GCA_937872425.1 uncultured Candidatus Saccharibacteria bacterium | reverse complement strand
AGAAGGCGAAATAATGGCTTACTGTGGCGTAGAAGAATTAAAAGAATATCTAGGCATTGAAAGCGCAACGGACGAACCGATGCTACTTACATTACTTGCCGCCGCACAGCGTACCATTGATAGCTATTGCGCACGCACATTCGAGGCAACAGCCGACACTGTGCGCACATTCGATAGCCAGCGAGACGTAGATGGTTACACGCTGACGGTAGATAGCGACCTATGCGCCATTACATCGATTGTGAATGGTGACGGAACGACAATATCAAATTCCCACTACGTCACAGAGCCACGCAATGAAACGCCATGTTACGCAATCCGGTTGAAGGCATCAGCTGGCAAGGTGTGGACTAGCACGGTATCAGGTGACAGTGAAAATGCTATTACCATTACGGGTAAATGGGCGTACAGCGAGACAGCACCTAGCGACATTGCGCACGTATGCAAGCGGTTAGCAGCGTACATCTATCGACAGAAAGACAACGCAGGCGATTTGGATAGAGCGGTCATTGCAGGCAATAGCACGATTTTGCCAGCGCAGATACCGAGCGACATTCGTTTGATGCTGACACCATACAAGAGGTTGAGCCGATGACATACACATCGTTTGTCAATGCGCTATCTGCGATCACAGTTGCGGGAGTAAAGCGACAATACACAGCGCCACCGAGCCAGCTATCCAGCGCCGATTTACCTGCACTGCATCCACAACTGCCGGAGCATACGCAGGATGTTATCAGCATTTCGAGCAACACCGGATTGTTTACGGCGGCGTGTGAGTTGGCAATTGTTATCAAGGCAAATCAGCAAGGCACGGCGGCGGCTAACTTTGCTGAGTGCTTGACGATGTTGGATGCACTGAATAGCGCACTGATAGACAACACATCGGCACTGAGTATCGATAGATGGTGAATGCGTCAAGACGGCGTTACGTATGGCGACACCGCTTACTGGACTATCGTAGCGAGAGTAGAGGCGAGTGAGTAATTATGGCAATTAAGGCAACACAGACACGCTTAGTGGTGGGTAGTAGCACCGAGGCGTGGGACTTTTCGGGCGTCTCGAACTCGCTAGATGTTTCATTGTCTGGCGACAAAATAGAGAACACAAGATTTCAAGACACGGCGAAAACCTACACCACAGGCGATGCTAGCGGAACGATTACGCAGAACGGGTATTTCGATAACACGAGTGCAGGCAGCTTTGAGCAGGAGATAGCCGAGAGCATCACCAATGCGGAAACGCTGTACGTCGGCGCAATCTACGGGACGAATCAGGCAGCGCCAGT
>CALMSM010000176.1 GCA_937872425.1 uncultured Candidatus Saccharibacteria bacterium | reverse complement strand
GCCAACGCTGAACTACGCAATGCCGTAGTGCGCTTGTCATCGCAGGTTGTGGCCCTGGGCGGCAAGCCAGTGATTGAAGTAGAAAAGCTCATCCACTAATTTGGCTTGAATGGGATGAACAATTACATACCGTGCATACTGGTGGGTGTATCCTGTTGATGTTGGGTGCATTACCTAACATCATCTCTCACAGGAGAAGAAGCAATGACCGATTACTTGCAGGAAGCCATACGGAATTTCAACAAGGACGAAGGTGGGGTGCGCAACCTGAACATGGCGCAGACCGCCGCCGCCATTGCACAGGTACAGGAATTGCGGAGTATCGCCGTGGCCCTTGCCGCCCTGGTGGAGCTTGGGACGGGCGGGAAGCTGACCGACACCGTGGGCGACAACGATTTCACCGACGAGGCCGACGACGACATGGACGTGCCCTTCTGATGAACAACTATCCCGTCCATGCCAGTGTAAGCAAGTGGGAACCTACCCTTCTCGCTTGCGGACACACCGTCCTGAATCGTGACTACAACAACGGGGTGCAGACATGGGAGCAGTGGACTGACATGGAGGAACACTTCATCAGCCTGTGCCCCACGTGCGGACAACCGCTACGACACGCACCCACCACCTACTACGGCAAGACGCAGCCCGTAGACGCTTGACCAACCCCGACCACGGCACCGAGACGCCCGCCCTTGTGGTACAGGCGGGCAAGGAGATTACATGAACCGTTCAGAGGAAATAGGGGAACTGGCAAAGGCCATGTCGCAGGCGCAGGCGAAGATGCAACCCGCCGAACAGGGCGCTACCAATCCCTTCTTTAATACCAAGTACGCCGACCTGGGCAGCGTGATAGGGGCAATCCAGCCGGTCTTGGCCGAGCATGGGCTGAGCTTCACGCAACTGCCCCTATTCGACGGGCAATTCCTGACCATCGAAACCGTTATCATGCACGCATCCGGGCAGTGGCTTTCCTCTGCTATGGCCGTGGGCATTCAGGAAGAAAAGGGGCTGAGCTTGGTGCAGGGCATGGGTAAGGCTATCACCTACTTGCGCCGCTACGGACTGGCGTCCATGTTTGGAGTCTACTCCGACAAGGACGACGATGGCAACGACGCCGACGATGTGACCGAGCGCAAGACCGTCAAGAAGACTGTTGAGAAGGTGGAAGCCGTCTGCCCCGTCTGCTCTGGCCCCATGTGGGACAACCGAGCGAAGAAGACCAACCCCAAAGCGCCTGACTTCAAGTGCAAGAAGAAGGATTGCACAGGCGTTATCTGGCCGAGAGACGAAAGCAAGGAACCAGAGACAGAGACGGAACCAACGGGGACGATTACCCCCATGCAACCCACCGACCTGCAAGCATGGCTCCGCACCGTAGCCAAAGCCAGCATGAGCGAACCAGAACTGACAACCGGCTGGCGTGACGGCATCATTGGCACCATCGACAAGATGACCGAACCGAACGGGCACCATGCCCTGCTCAAGTGGGCATTTGGCAACAGCACCGGCTCACGCAAGGCCCTGACGAACGGGCAGATTCACGCTCTCAAGGCTTGGCTCCAAACGCATTCGGTTGCGCAGATCGTCAATGATGTGGAAAAGAA
>CALMSM010000175.1 GCA_937872425.1 uncultured Candidatus Saccharibacteria bacterium | reverse complement strand
GACTATAATCCGCTGCAATTTGTGACGCAACATTGCTTAAATCTAAATCCACGCCCGCTTGTCTGTATGCTTCAAGTCTATCTACCACTTCGTGCTGCCCTCTCTATATTATCTAAAGTTGTTGGTATTCTGCTGATAATCGCCAAGAAATGCAAGTATGAGCATAATAAAAAAACCCGCCGGGTGACGGGTTTTTTGGTGAAAAAGCGTGAACTATTTCTTTTCTGCTTTGTCTTGCTTAGGACGCATGACTTGGTCAGTCTTAGTGAAGCTTCCACCAGCTTTTTGAATTGCTTCAATGGCTGCCGCACTAGCTAGCTGCAGGCTAACAGCAACTTTTTTAGTGACTTCACCCTTGACGATGACTTTTACGCGTACGTATGGGCTGGTCGTAAGACCAGCTTCTGCAAGCGTATGGTTATCAACTTTAGCGCCAAGGTCATTGAGCTGACCAGTGTAGACATTCTCAGCGGGTGTACGCTTGCTTGTAAAGCCGCGAAGCTTTGGCATGCGTTGCATAAGTGGATTTTGACCACCTTCAAACCCTGGACGACGACTGCTACCTGTACGTGATTTTTGACCTTTGGTACCGCGACCGGCAGTTTTACCCTGTCCGGCACTAATACCACGACCAACACGCTTGGTTGAGCTTTTTTTTGCTACGACGAGTTCGTTAAACTTCATTTATTTAGCCTCCGCTTTTTTGACTGCAGGCTTTTTGACAGCCTTTGGTGTCTCGGTCACTTCAGCTGCTTCGACTTTTGGAGCAGCGGCTGCTGGAGCCTTCTTACTTGGTTTGCCCTGACGAGTAATCCACTTGTCTGGGTGCTCAATAGACTGGAGTGCTGCAAGTGTTGCATAGGTTGTATTGATTTTGTTGCTTGATCCTAGTGACTTGCTTAGTGCGTTATGGATACCTGCTACTTCGAGCACGGTACGAACAACACCGCCGGCAATCAGACCTGTACCGGGTGCAGCCGGCTTGATGAGGATACGTGAACCACCGACTTTGACCTCAGCTTCGTGAGCCACGGTACCATTAATGATGTGTACGGTCATAAAGTTTTTCTTTGCAACTTCTACTGCTTTGGTGACAGCCGTAGTGACGTCTGCGCCCTTGGCAATACCCATAGCAACTTTGCCTTTTTTGTCACCGACAACAACGAGTGCTCGGAAACGGAATCTTCGGCCACCTTTAACAACACGGGCTACGCGGTCGATATGTACGACTCGCTCCTCAAACTGCTTCTCTTCGGCTGGGCCGTCGTTGCGGGGGTTTCTTCGATTTGGCTGCATATTAGAACTCCAATCCTTCCTTGCGTGCTGCATCGGCAAGCGCTTTAATTCTGCCGTGATACAGCTTACCGCCTCGGTCAAAAGCAACTGCTTTGACTTTGGCTGCCTTGGCTTTCTTTGCAATATCTGCGCCGACAAGCTCTGCTTTTTCGGTCATAGTTCCTTTGGCTGCCTTGTTACCAACAGTTGTAGCGTATGCCAGTGTTTTGTGGGTTGTATCGTCAATGATTTGGGCTGATACGTGCAGGTTGCTGATTTTTACGCTCAGACGCGGGCGTTCTGCGGTGCCAGTAAGGCTTTTGCGAACGCGGTATGCGCGACGCGTGTAGCTGTTGAGTTTCTTTGCGATTCTATTCATGGCTATTTGTCCTTACCTGACTTACCGCTCTTGCGGATAATGCGTTCACCGACGTATTTAATACCCTTGCCCTTGTAGGGTTCTGGTTTCTTGAGTGCGCGGATTTCTGCGGCGACCTGGCCGACTTGTTGCTTGTCGATGCCGCTAATTGTTATGGTGTTTTGCTCGACTGCTGCTGAAATGCCTTGTGGCAAAGCGTAGTTTACGTCGTGGGAGAAACCAAGGTTCATCTTAAGGCCCTGGCCAGCCATT
>CALMSM010000174.1 GCA_937872425.1 uncultured Candidatus Saccharibacteria bacterium | reverse complement strand
TCCGATCTGATGGGGGATGTAGACTAGGCCACCCTGTGCTTTGATTTGTTTGATCGTCTCTGATGGTGATAGCCCAGGCTGGATGACATGACTGAGGTATAGCCCAATGATTTCACCGTGCGTGGTCATGATTTCTTCGCCGATGATTATCTTGTCGCCTAGTTCTTTGTGGACGCTCTGGGCGTAGTCGATACGGTTGTGGTCAGTGATTGCAATTATATCGAGCTGACCGCTGGATAGAGCATGTGCGTACTGTTTGGTGCTGATGCCTCCGTCTGGACTGGCTGTTGAGTGTGTATGAAGGTCGACTTTGTACATGGCTAGGCGGATAGCTTACGAGTTATGCGAATAAGGCGAGAGAACGCGGTCAAAGCAGAGGATACAGCGATGAGGACAACAGCAAAAGCTAATCTGTCTGCGAGTAGCCCTACAATAAGTACTGCCATGCGAACTTCGAAGCGCATGAGGCCATCCGCAAACAAGCGATTTATTTGATTGGGGGTGAGTTTGCTGTCTTGAACCGCTGTTTCTCCCTTGGCTTTGACGTAACTCACGCACAACGAGGCACCACAGGCTGCGACTGCCCATACCGCGAACTTTGGCTGACCTTGGTCAATGAGTGCATAGGCTGCACCGGTATACAGGATGACTTCTTTCATTCGGTCGGTGCTAGCGTCAAGTACCATGCCCGCGCTGTTCGCTGTACCCTGGAGCCGTGCCAATGAGCCGTCCAACGCGTCAAACAGGCCAAACACCACAAGCAGGCCCGCTGCCCAGTAGTTTTGCTGGATAGCAATTAGGTAAGCAATGGGTAGGTGCATGGTGAACCCAAACAGTGTGACAGCATTGGGGCTCAGCTTGCCGCCAGACAGTCGGTTGAGCCCGCGTGCGATCTGATTCATGAGGCTACGGACGCTGTCTCGGGCGGTATCAAGCAAATTCATTAGTGTCTATTATAGCCTATCAAGAGCTCAGGGGTCACGTAATTGCTTGTGCTTGCCAATTATGGCTTAATATAGTATTTTTATCATTATGCCCAGACTACTCAGTCTAACGGTGGACACAGTTTTGATTTGTGCTTACAATGAGGTAACAACAGAGACGGCGCATTGGACATCAGGTGTCGGGATAGGTATGGCAAGTTTGGATGAGAATAAATAAGCTAATGACCGTACTTCGTTCAAGGGCTGCATGTGTAGCCTTGTTCGCGTTTGCGGTGGTTGCAATCACTTTGGCGCCAGCCCCCAAGACGCAAGCCATTAGCACGACTACAAGCTTGACAACTACCCGGCTCAAGGTAACTGTTATAAACCACGACCAAGTGCTTTATACGGAGTTGTCGGTGCCGGTTTCTGCGACTGATGCACAGATTGCGACTGCACTCTTGGCGTTTGATATCGATGGCCAGACAATGCACGTTATAAGCAGTTCCAGCTCAGCGCCAGATAGCTTGGATATGAGTGTGGAACTGCCAGATAGTATTCAGCCAGGCAATCGACTGCTTCATGCCTACGATCAGATGTTCCCCATGAGCGGTGTTTATGTAAACTTGCACATTACGCCGCGCCCAAATCACGACCAAGATGATTGGCCAGCGTGCGATGTCTTGGCGGCTGCCAGCCTAACTCAGGCCGTAGCACCTGGCCAGCTCGAGGAGTGTAACCTGTGGCTCGAAAACCCAACCCCACCAAATCCTGGTGGAGGTGGTACTACCACGCCGCCTGTTGTAGCCGAAGCCCCAGCACCCGCTCCTTCTCCTGCGCCAGCCACAAAGCCTGTCTATGCATATGCGCCACCAGTTGCCGAGCCAGAGCCAGTTGCGTCCATAGAACAACCAGCACCATCCGTATTGAGTAACACGTTTACTCCTGCGGCATCAGCGCAAGCCCCAACAGATATTCCTGAACCAAAAAGTGAATCACTCAGTGTCACAACCGCAACCGTATCACTGCTCGCAGGCATCACATCCGCCGCAGTCATAGCATTCGTAGTATCCAAACTAGGCCTAACCAAACCCCCCATTAAGTAATGTTCAAGTTTTGACTATTGTGTGGTTACATTTTGGCCAATAATACTGCACCAAATTGACCCCCAGAAAAGCTCCCTTGATCGGGAGCTTTTTGTTTATTGATCTGGCGCACGGTTTCAACCTACGTCCAGCAAAGTAGGCCTCACGAGACAAAAAGTGCCGTTTTCTTGATTGAAATGGCGGTTATAACTTAGTAGATAATCTATGAACTTCTTGGCCCTGTATGTATGTCCTAGTAGCTTTGATATACTCAGCACATGCCAAGGAGAAACTATTCTACAGCTACACCTTCAGATACATTGATTGATGGCGTCCCTGATTATATGGCCAACTCTGTTCACCCATGGATCGAGCTAATGGTGTCAGAGCCAATAAGACCAGGGTCTCAGATGAGGGTTGCTAAGCAAGGTACTATACTTCGAATTGAACGCAAACTTAGACGTAGCTTGGGAGGAAATTCTAGCCGTCAATCTATGCTTGCAAATTTTATGGCGCATCTAAATCAGAACGAAGAATTGAAGCTCGATGCTATCCAGGCGCTACTTGAAATGGACGGTAACGAAACGATAGCCAACCTGTTGGATACGGTGCTGCTAGAGTCAGGGTCAAAGTGGAGTGCACGCAAGAGTGCAGATGATATGTATGGATTGGAAGAGCGTGTAGAGAGCATTACCACAAGCGCATACGACGAACTCATAGAGCATGACCCAGAGTCCCTGATGTCAAATTTTTTAGCTCAAGCTTGGGAAAAGGCATTTGGCAGGGACCCCGACCCTTCGATTGCTTACAGTAATGCTATCAAGGCACTTGAAGCGGCTACCTGGCCTATAGTTTTGCCAAATAATTCACGAGCGACCCTAGGTGACATTATTAGAGAGCTTGATAATAATAAAGATGAATGGCAATCAGCAATAACTGAGATTACGAGCAATCTTGGTATTAAATCGGTGATTGATAACCTGAAGCTGGTTTGGCAGGGCCAAACGGATAGACATGGAACCGCATCTCCGGTGCCACCAAGTCAACAGGCCGCAGAACAGGCAGTTTTCACTGCGATATATAATTGCCAGCTTATGGCTAGAGGTTTGGTCAACAAGGTAGAAGCGTCTTAATTGATAAGTATCGTTAAACTTTCAGCAACAATGCTGCAGCAGTGAGATGATTAAAATTCTCGTCACTGATTAGCAAGATATAGGTGGTATAGTGGGAGAAGAAGAAATGGGGTTCTATGGGTGAATTAGACGTGCAGGGGACTGATGCGGGAGTTGTGCCGGAAGTGCCGGTGTTGGCGCCTGTTGGGAATGAGGATTTGACGGCTATGATGCCACCAATGGGGTTGCCGCCTGGGCCATCCAAGAAGACGTTTTTGATTGTGGCTGCTGCTTTGGTAGCCGTGGCGCTCATCGGTGGTGCACTATTTGTGGCCACACAGCGCAACGACACGCCGGTTTCGCCGACAACTACCAAAAATGACATGCCAGAGCAGTCAAGACAGGACACGCCAACCTCGACGGTAGATGACAAGGCAAATGATGCAGAGCGGAAAGCTGATTTGCAGTTGTTGCAAGGACAGATTGAGGCGCACTATGCGATGACAGGCGAATACCCAACATTTGCACAGATAAATGACGAAGCGTTCAGGGCCAATAATATGAAGGGGCTTGACCCTCAGTCACTGCGTGATCCGGAAGCGGATGAGGACACCTCTGGTCTAAGTGCGACACCAGAAGCAGGGGTCTATGCTTACAAAGCTAGCCCAACAGGGTGTGACAACACCGAAACGGCATGTACTGGTTATACGTTGCTGGCATTTTTGTCGACAGGTGATACATATACGCTGACCGCGCTCAACTAAGCTGTTTGTTCTGGAGCCAAAAGTGTAGTTGATGTACTATATGTTGGTACAAGCATAAACACTATTAGCCCCAAGGAGAACCAATGGATCCGCAATCACCGATTACTCCCGACCCACTAGCGGGTCAGCCACCAATTCAGCCGCAACCTGGACAATCATTTCAGCCTGATGTCATACAGCCAGTCCCTGCAGAGGAAGTTACCTCTGATGTCGAGTTGCCTATTCAGACGATGAGCGCACCAGTAGAGCCAACTCAGCCAGACTTTGTGCCACCAGTGGCCCCAGAACCCACGCCTGCAGCTCCAATGTTTGCCGCAGACGCACCGCAGCCAGCAGCGCAAGTTCAGCCGGACCTCACGCAGCCCGCGCCAGCAGAAGCTTTTGTGCCGTCTTATGATTCTGTGCCGGCACCACAGCCAGTTGCTCCTGTCATGCCCGCATTTATGACGCCAACCCAGCCAGTTGCACCCGTTGCCCCAGTACCACCATTAGCGCCGCCAGCCGGTGCAGGGCCGTTGCCACAGCCTGGGCAGGGTGACCCAATGCAATCTGCAGTGCCGCCCGTTGCTCCCAAGAAGAAATCAAAATTCCCGCTCCCATTGATTATTGCGGCAGTTGTCGTGATTCTTTTGATTGGTGGCGGGGCTGCGTTTGCCCTGACAAAAAAAGGTGGTAAATCTGGTAACACTGCTAGTGACACAGACAAAAAAGAAGACGCAGCACCGAATAGCTCAATTGTGGCGGCGTCTGAGTATGATTTTGAAGAAGTATGCAAGGGTGGAGCAGTTAGCAATGCGGCAGCGTACACATCAGCCAAGCAATCAACCATCAAAGTATTCCATAACAATAGTCTCGGTAACGCGGATACATGGGTGTCTGATGGTGTTGGGTATGGTAAATCGTACTATCCCAAGGCCGGTGATGACTTTACCAAAATTAGTGTCGTCGGGTGCGTGGAATATGTTGATGGTAGTGCGAAACAAGAGCGAACCTGTGACTATCAGTCCACGACTGACGGTACGGTTACGGTTGCTTATCATTCTGCCAAGTACAAAATGACGTTTTATGAGGCCAAAACCCGCAAAAAAATAAGTGACGGGGGTGATATCAATGCTCCTGCCAATAGTTGCCCATCATACATTACCTACGATAAGTCTACAAAAAAGGCATATGCTAGCCCTGACGATAATGCGATCGAGGCTGCAACGGATGCCTTCGTCCAGTAGCCAACGCTAACGCTCTGGGCTGGTTATGCGGTTGTGTCTTTGAGAAGCTGTTTGAGTCCAGACGTATAGGAGTTCCGGCCGATAACTAGTATGTTGTATGCCTGGGTGACAGTGCCTGACGGATCAGTAAATGTGGTCTGATGTGCTGCATAGCTTTTGAGTGCGCTATCTGGCAGCTCGAGATCATGCTGGGCACGCACATCATCACGCACTGTGGTGATTACTGATGGGTTTGCGCCAATGCTCTGGATGATAGCCAATGCAGTGCCAGACACGTCTTGCTTGGTTGATTGGTGATACTCAACCATGCTGAGTGTCCATCCTGGGTGCTCTTGCGCAAATGTTTTAACCAACTGCATGTAGTCGACGACATCTTTTGATGTGTTGGGTACAAATTGTATGCTGCAGCTATGCGGAATTTGGCTAACGCTAGTCTCTAGGCTTGTCGATACGATAATCAGTGGTATGGCCAGACGATCGCAGAGTGCGATTGCCTCTGCTAGTTTGGCGTCACTTCTGCTAGCATAGACAACGATATCAAGCTCGTCAGAGCTAACAGCATCAAGCTTACTGACCGAGAAGTCTCCATCAGTATCAAGGGCCTTGAATATCTCGGCTGCAAACTGACCGAGCTCTGGCTTGCTAGCTCGTTGACCGTATATGCCAACATGTATTGCCTGGGCCATTGTTACATACCGTGGGGGTGAGCTTCGTAGTCAATGGCTTTGTTGCCTTGGAGTGGTTTCATAGCTTCTGCGTAT
>CALMSM010000173.1 GCA_937872425.1 uncultured Candidatus Saccharibacteria bacterium | reverse complement strand
GGCGACGTGTACTTAAGCGCGCTCCAAGTGGTCGTTTCGTCGGTCAGGCAGTAGGCCGGTTCGATGCCGGTGTCAATCGTCAGCTCCCAATCCAAGATACTGCACTCGAAGTCCGTCATGGTCAGGAAGTTGCCGCCGGTGGTAGCCACGTCCTGGTAACGAATGACGCCTTTCAGCCCGTTGATGACTTCCATTGTCGCAGGGAGGCCTACCGTGTCGAAGGCATAGCCCGCCGCGCTGTTGTCGTCAAACGTGCTACCGAACATCTCCGCTTTAACCATTACCATCTTGTCATTGATGTTCGCGGATAGCGTCATGGTCTTGAGAAACAAGTCCTTGAGCATCACAGCGGGGGCAGTCGTGGCGATGAACGTCCCCACCGTGCCGAACAGCGCCGTAAGCGGCATAGGCACAGCGATTGCCGCCGGGGATACCGTGTAGGTGTGAATGTACGTCGCGCTTGGGGCAACGTCTGCCAGGCCGCTGTTCAAGAGCACCGGGATCATCTCGAAGAAGGCCGTACCCTCCCACGTCGCGCCGGTTTCGCTAGACGCTTGAGCCAGGATCGTGGTGGGTGTCCAGGTTCCCGCGTCGAACTCCGCAACATGAATTTGTCGCTTGTCCTCGTATGTTCCCTTCCACGGCACTTGAATGCTCATTGCCGTCTGCAAGCCCTGTGCCGATTGCAGTTTGTAGCCCGACCTGGGCTTTGTTGAATTTGCTACTTGCCATTGTTCACCTCTAACAAGCCGTTATTCTTACGTCGATCTCGAAGGCCCAGCCGTAGCGGGCCATTCCGTTGATAACCCAAGGGCCATAGCCCACGATGCGTAGCGCCTCGATTGCGTCTACTGTGCCAGCCAAGTCCAGCGAAGCCCACAGCGCCGCGGGTACTGTGTCGCCGTATCCGATAACCTTTGCGTCATCGCGCCCGGTATCCTTGTGCGCAACCGTCAGCCACAGCCTAAGTGTGATCGGGTTGTAAATCGTCAGGCCATCGGCGTAGTTAACGAAGCCAGGGCCAGCCATGCAGATAGACACCGGCTCAGCTTGCGCTGCGAGGTCGCGCGGGTTGTCGGGTGCGTACCTTACGCCCGACTGTGCGAGCAGTATGTCTTGCACCGCGGCGATGGCGTACTGGATACCCTTGGTCATTATGAGTCAATCCACTTTTCGATTGGCTTCATTGCGACGCGCCCAATCTCGCTCTTGAACTCGCGCAGCCAAATCGTGATACCGTCCCAGCCGGCCATGCTGGGTTGCCGGGCTTGTTCTTGCGCGGTACCCTGGACAAACTTGGCGTATGGAACCGCGTTCACAAGGTCGATTTGCTTGGGCCCAACCTGCTTGATTTGCCAACCCTTGCCCAGCGCGCCAGTTCGGTTACTCTGCCCTGGCTTGATAATGCCAGCGCCAAGCGCCCAAAAGAACCATGCCCGCTGTTTGTCACTGACAAATGATCTGCCGTAAGCTGCTACCCGCGACACATAGCGGTAAGCGGGGTACTCGCGCAAGCGGTAGAGCATGTATTGGCCCACATCGTTAACGGACTGCGAGAGCACCATTTGTTTCTCGAAGCTGTTGAACTTGTCACCCAGCTTCTTGAATTGGCCCTGGTTGTACTCGAAGCGTAGGCCGATCATCAGAACATCCTCACATACGGCTTGAGCAGCGTCACCACGTCGGGGTCCATTTTCTCAAGCAGCCGCATCTCGCCAGCTTCTGGGAAGGCCAGCACGCCGAACGGCGCGTCTTTGCGCTTGTACAGCCGTTCGCTCCAAAGCAGCGCCGCCTCCGCGATTGCGTCAGGCACGGCAGGCCAGCCGAACACGCCCACGATCTTGTTGCTTGCCTTATAGCGCAGGAAGTCGTAAGCGCCGTTTAGCTTTGTTTCGATCCAGGTATAAGGCCATCCATCAGCCGCCGCATTGACAGGCATTAGACGATACTCAGTTGTCGCCCAGGTCGTCGCGTAAGTGCCGTCGTAGGCCGTATCGGTGGCTATGCTGGTCACGCTCACGAGGGGGTCAACGAATAGCGTATCGTCATCATGCTCCGCGGTGTAGTAGCGCGTTGTTGCCACCGCGTCGCGCCAAAACCGCTGCCCGCAATGGTTATCAATCGCGCGGCACACGCCCGACAGGATCATGCCTAGCGTCGTATCGTCTGTGGTGTCCGTGATGCCGAGGCGCGTCTTGAGCGCCGCGACCGTGGCGTATAGGTTGGTGGATACTGGCGTGCCGTGAATGGTCATGCGAGTGTTACCGTTTGGATTGGGAACGTGATCCCGCTAAATTGCAGCCGTAGGTAGTGCGTGCCTGCCGTGTCCGAGTACACCGTGAAAGCTCCTAGCACGTTTGTCGTCGCGGTACTCACGATGTTGGTAAAGCCGGTGTCGGTGGCGCACTGGACAAACACGCCGTCAAGCAAGTTACCGCTGCCATCGTCTACTGTGTTGGTGTAGCTGTAGGTTGTCGCGCCGCCGCCAACAAGGTCAATCTGGTCACTCAGCGTTTCGAGCGTGTCGCTATCCGCGCCTGTGCGCGCCAGCTTGTCAAGCCCGTAGGTTGCATTCGTGACAACCGCGTAACTGTCGCCGGTCTGCGCTGTGCCGCCAAGCGTCGATAGGTCGTCAATCTGTCGCGCCGTGGTTTGGATGTTGACGATCAAATCGTACCACTCAGCCCCAGCCGCGTCCGAGCACACAACCGTCACGTTGTCGCCGTTCATCTCAGCCGCGGTCAGCGTGATTTTCACCATGCGCCCGCCCGTTGGCGTCACGGTCGGGAGGTCGGTCAGGTTGTTCAGTGTCCCGCCATCAATCGACACCTTAAAGTCACCAGCCGCCAAAGTTGGAGCCGCCTTGAATAGCCCGGCGTTGGCTTTATCTTCAAGGCCCACGTACAGGATAAAAGCGGTGTTCTTCTTCGGCGTGACGTAGCTGGTCATAATGCTAGGCTCCTAAAGCCGCAGCTTTGCGACCGCTGCCGATTGCTCCGGTGTGATGCTGCCGAGGATATGCGCCAGGGCAGACATACCGCCGACAAACTCCTCAAGCGTGATGTCCGTGGTAGGCTCGCCTTGCTCGTCGCGCAGGTACTTCGCCACGAACTCAGGCCCGCCAAGCAACTCGATAAAGCGCAGTTGCGTACCCGCCGCGGCTTGCGCGTCGCTGAGGTTGGTCACGATTGTTCGTAGCTTGTTGATTTCCTGTGATGGTTGCGCCATTGATGATTGCTCCTAAAGTGCGGCCATTGCCGCCGATACCGTGGCGACTTCGCCAGCGGTGAGCGTGTTGGAGTAGCTCGCAAACGCTAAAATGTTGCCGCTGAAATGATGCAGCAGCGGAGAATAGTTGATAGCACCCAGGATAATCGCCAAAGAGTTTGAGCCTGCTCCCGCGCCAATTGTCCCCGACTCCTGTGCGCCATCACGAAATGCTAGATTGCCAGCCATCGCCAAGACGCCCGACGTAGCCCCAGGCGCAACCGAAAGTTGGCCGGCATTCCTGTAAAGCACCGCGTTTGTTGCCGCTGCCGCATACGAATAGATATTAAACGCGTTGTTGGATGCGTTGTATAGCCCGAATACGCATTCCTCGTTGGATGTTCCACCGCCAGAGATTCGGACAATGGCGCTCCATGTCTGGTCATTAACCGGAACTATCCCGGTAGTTAGATACTGCGTGCTGCCGTTGAATTTCCAGCCTGTCGCAGTATCCCATGTCGGATACGCTGTACCATCGCCCGCGTCATGCGTGCCCGGATTGGCTAGATTGACCTTTGACGCCGCGTAGCTCGCCGTGCCCTTTGGTTGGTACGCACCCACGCACGTCTTACCCGTCACAGCCCACCAGTTAGCCGCAGCCGCAACCTGTACCGCCCGGCGCGACGTTTGCACGCCGATGGCGGGGATGTTGATGATGCGCTGGCCTGGACGTAAAGTCACCATGATTTGAGCCTAGCGAATGTACACGTACACC
>CALMSM010000172.1 GCA_937872425.1 uncultured Candidatus Saccharibacteria bacterium | reverse complement strand
GGTCATGACCATCGCGGTTTGCAAATTCCAGAGAAAACTGCGAACAATTATCGAGCTTTGCCACATGTGGGAATAACAGACTGTAGTCAGAAAAGCATATATGAACACTAAATTTACCAATCAGGTCACGCGTTGACTCGTTAAAACTCTCAACAAACAACGGGACCTCACCGGGCACTGTTGTTGCAGCAGGTTCGTCTATTTGTACCCATTCGACTCCTTGAGCAATGAGTGCCTCGATATTTGGTCGCACAACATCTCGAGCCAGGCTTCTGATGAATTCCTGACGATTGCCATCAAGTGTTTCGTCATATGACCATGCAGCCAGAGTGTAGGCCCCCGTTATGGGCACCTTGATGGGTTTGTCAGTCAGACTGGCTAGACGGTCGACCTCTGAGCTGTGCCAAGGCTGGTCGATGGATAATGCCCCAACACGTGCGGCTTTGCGGTAGGATTTGTTATCAAACGCACGGACGCGTCCACGCCATTCGAACCCATTTGTTCGCTCGACGGCATGCTGATACATTTCGCTGCGGTCTTGTTCACCATCATACACAATGTCGATGCCGGCTCGCTCCTGGAGCGCAATTGCAAACCGAGCGGCTTCATGACGAAGTCCATCCTTTGCCCATGCTTGTTGATCGGGGTCAGGTGAGGCCAGGCCGCCTCGCAGTGTTTGAAGCCTATGCTCTGTCGTATCGGGGTCAATGCCAAGCCGTTCTGACCAGGCAACTGCATCTGCGATATGCTGACCAGTAAGAGTGCCTGTGCGTATGGGCTCGACGCGCCAGTTTGGTTTTGCAAGGCTGCCAACTTCTTGTGTTAGTAATTGTTCGCTCATTGTTGTGCTCCTACTTTCTGGCGCAGCTGCGCGGTTATTTCTGCGAGTTGTCGCACTTTTGCCTGTGCATAGGGCAGTGGCAACCGCTCTAAATCAATCGTATGCGTGAGTATTAGTCGGGCTGGTTGCAGCGTATCAATTATGCGTTCAGCATCATCAACATTTGGCTGCTGATTGTTTGTTGTGTCAGCAGGGACAATCTTGTGCCAAACCTCGCCATTAGACAAGTCTGGCCTACGGTAGTCAGGTTGTGCCACAATTTGTCGCAACGTCGGGCTATCGATATCAATACCGAGGTTTCGGGGTGGGGAAAACGGTACTGTGCTGGGCTGCACACCATGGTGCAGTAGTCCAAACTGGATGTCACGTTCCCACCCAGCCAAAATTTGTATATCGTCAATAGCCTGATGGTTGCTAGGTTGGTAGCTCTCGAACGTGACACGCCCAACCCCCCACTGACCAAGATAAAATAGGAGCTCACTATACAGCTGAAGTGCATTGCGTTGAGCGGGCAAATCTGTGAATGCATCGGTGCAGTGCGCAGCAAACGAATCAGGCGCGAGCAGACTCACATGTTTGCCGAGCTTGCCAACTATTTGTTGAAAACAATCAGGATTGAACTGTAACTTATCTATGATCGTTGGTTGTCTGTAGAAGGTATTGCTATCAACCCAGCGGGTAACAGGCGCTTCATCCGCAGCAGCAGCAAATCCTTCGCTTGACGCAACAATTGCTCGTAGGTGGTCTTGCCAAGCGAGCTTACCATTCTCCGGAATATCAATTTCGGCATCCGCTTGCAGCGCGAGCCAGTCGGCTGTTTCTTGAGCCTGTACGTCATCAAAACCTTGTTCGCTAATCCTGCCACGCTCTAGGTCAGTCCCGAGCCTATGAAGCGCATCGCTTCGTGGTGCTATTCCGTGAACCGCACTTAGTATTTCCGTATTTGACATAAAAATATCCTTTCTGCCTCGTATGCGGAAAGGATAGTGTCATGTGTGCACAATATCTTTCCCGTCTACTTGGCGGGCTAGATGGAGCACCTTGCACTTAGTGTGTAGGTTGCCGGCAGGTCACGGAGCTAGTTCTCTCGCTGCACTCTTTATATGTTTTAGATTGTTAACGTTTGGAGCATATCATGACGCGTCAACCATATGCAAATATCATGGTCAAACAACAGTGCTCAGATGGTATAGTGAAGGCATGGACCAAACAATTAAACTCAAGACAACATCACGACTCGTCAGAAGACTCCTCCCGATTCTTGGTGTGTATATCGCGCTAGGGATGGTGTTCTATCATGTCGTAGAAAAGTGGGGATGGTTTGACAGCTTGTATTTTACCGTGATAACCTTGGCGACCGTTGGATACGGTGACTTCACGCCACAGACTGTTCTTGGCAAAGCTTTCACGATGTTTTATATATTTATCGGCATTGGTTTGTTTGTGTTCGTTACGAATATATTTTTGCGTCATCAAGCACTACGCAGGGTTGAGGCTAACAAAAATAGAGACCAGCAGAGACAGGAAAAGACTGGTTAAACTGGCCCCGGTGTTCCTGACAATGACGGTACAATCTCCAGGAAACTATTGGGGCTGATGTGTTGGTTGGCTGTGGCTTGTTTGCGCTCTAGCGCAAGATCGATGATGCGCAGCAGCATCGGTTCGTAGTCAAGGTTTATATTGAGCAAGCAGGCCTTGGGGAACGACCCATAACCAGCAATCAGACTAGGGATAAGGTTTGCTTCCAGGAAGTTTGGTATGCCGTTGGCATCGAGTCGGATGTCAATGCGTCCATAGTCACGAGCGCCTAGTGCATGGAATACGGCCAGAGCATGTTCGCATACTGCCGCTCGGAGGACTGGGTCAACTAATTCTACGATTTGTTCTTCGTTTGACCGCTTTGTTGCTTGGTCCAGCACCCGGTTGCCGTCCTTATCGATAGGTGCGACTAGCTCAATTGGCATGACAGAATACTTGTCGCTGTTTTCGCGACGGAGTACGGCAACACTAAATTCGCGCCCAGGCAAATATTGCTCTGCGAGTGCGTCTGTACGGTGGTTTCTCTCGATTGATTCAGCTTTACTGCGCAATTCTTGAGAGTTATGTACAATAGATTTCTCGTCGATACCGGTACCACCACCAGAATTGGTTGGCTTAACGAACAGCGGGTATGTAAGCTGTGATGTGTCTGCCAGCTGCGAAGCCCCTCGAGTAATAACAACGAATGGCGAAGTCCGAAGACCGGAATTTATTACGACCTGCTTGGCTAAGTGTTTGTTGCGCTCTAGGTCATGAGCCGGCTGTCCGGACCCAGTGCACGTAATGCCGTGTGCATCAAGGTGGCCACTCACCCATACTTTCTGCTGTGTAGTTTCGTCGAACACAAAACTCATGCCGGAAAATACTAAGTCCGGACGTCGCAGTACAAGCTCGTCAAGGTCAGACAGTGTGTTGATGATTGTGATACGGACGTCATCATAATACTTTGATAACGCCTCACGAGTAGCCTCACGGGAACGTACTGACATCGAGCTTAATCCAGGTGTCGTAGAAGACACGATTTCTATGCGCTGTCTAATCTTGACCATAGGGTATACAGCCTTTCTTAGCCCACATGGGCACTAGGGTTTTGATTTGTTGGATAGTAAGACTGCTTGTGGTCGTCGAGGGGTGGTGACGGAACCAATACGATTACCGGAATGTATGCTCGTCACACACATAACGTATAAAGAAACAGAATAACTTGCTCAATAACTGTAACACAAACAGGGGTGTTTACCTAACGCAGCAGACTGATGTGTAAAAGAGAAAATGCCAAGGATTGTTTAGGGAGAGTATTATATAAGCAGGAGAAAGTAAATATGGATAAGTCTCATAGCATACGTATCAAACAGGAGTTAGCGAAAGCTGGCATATCAGGGTATGCCCTTCGTAAGGCAGAGGCACGCTATCTGCCAACTTTGATTAAGGACGATGAGCATATTATGGCAGCTGTATACGGTCGAGCAGATACCGGTGGCGCCATGCTTGTGGCCACCGATCGCCGAATAATATTCCTTGACAAAAAACCGCTGATTGTTACCACGGATGAAATTAGCTATGAAGTTGTCAGCGGCGTTGGTATTAGCAGAGAGTCTGGGCTATTTGCAGCGCTCACTATTCATACTCGCATGGGCGACTATACGATTCGTTTTGTTAATCCGGCTGCGGCCAGGCGATTTGATCACTACATTGGCAAAGTAAGACTGGAGGGCTCTCCCCGCCCAGATACGCGCAGATCACGGCCAGTCGAAAGCGTAGGGCCGATACAGCAAGCAACGACACAAGGACCGATTGACCCACGCGCTGTTATGTTTTTGCAAACTCATGAGCTTGCTGTTCTATCGACCATGAGCCGCGAGGGGCAGATACACGGCTCGACCGTGTATTATACGTTTGACCCTGACCAATATCTTGCATATGTTTTGACCAAAGCAGGCACTGCTAAAGCAC
>CALMSM010000171.1 GCA_937872425.1 uncultured Candidatus Saccharibacteria bacterium | reverse complement strand
CCTGCGCAACGTCAACGCTGGACTGAGACAAGACAACGCCAGCCAGAGTGAACTCATCGCCGCCCTGCGCTAACACCCGCCCCGCCGCCCCCAGGCGGGGTTTCTTGCGCCCTGCGATTTTGACAATACTACGCCAAACGTGTATAATTCTGCTAGAAAGGGGATTACATGGAAGACAACCTATTTCGCCTAGATGTGGCAGCCGACAAGCTGTCTATTGGAATTCGCACGCTGAAGCGATGGGACAGGGAAGGCAAGATCGCCTTGATCGAATTGCCAGGCGGCCATCTGCGCATCGCCGAGAGCGAAATCACCCGGCTGATGGGACTGCGCAGCCGGCGCAACCAACACGCAGAGACGCAGCCAGCGCCGGAAGTGGCCCAATGATTCGCCCAACCTGCCCCGCCTGCAATGCGCCGATGCTCCTACGCAAGCAGATCGCAAGTAATGGAGTTAAGCAAATCGGCTGGTACTGTGTCCAGTGTGAGCGATGGGAACAGCCGGTACACTGGCTGGCACACAGGGACGTGATAGAACTCCTGCAATCGCACCGGGCAACGATTGACGACATTCCCACCGTGAACGATTACCGCGACGTGCCTTGCGCCGTCTGTGGTAAGATCGGCTCCGAGATGCATCACTGGATGCCGCAGAAGTTCAACACGCACGAGGACGTAGAGACCGATTGGCAAGCCTGGCAATCACTTCAGGCGCCCTTGTGCAAATACCACCACGACCTGTGGCACGACCTGGTAACAGATTGGATGCCACGCAGAGGCAACAGCCGGAGAAAAGAAAATGGATGACCCAACGTTCAAGATTGCAGTTTCCAGCTATGCGCTCAACCGCAAAATCCCGCCGGGCGACCCATTCTGGAAAGACTTTAACGGCTCCTTCCAAAACAAAACGCTGTCATGCCTGGAATTGGCCGACAGCGTTTACACCGGACATCCGTTCACCACCTGGCACCGTAACCATTGGCGTACCAGCGCCAACTATGACCAGGGGCAGCACCTCGCCCTTGACTTCGATACCGAAGACAACCGATCCTCGCTGTCCATTTTACGCCAAGACCACTTCGTAAGCAAGTACGCTGCCTTCCTGTACACGACCCCAAGCCACACGCCCGCGGCGCCCAAAGCCCGTGTCGTATTCCTGCTCGATACCCCCATCATGCAAGCCAAGAACTACGTCCTGGCCGTGAGCGCCCTTCTGTGGCTGAATGGCACCGCCGACCGCCAGTGTAAAGACCCCGTGAGATTCTTCTATGGCAGCAAGGACTGTGACGTGATCTACCTGGAAAACGTGTTACCGCTGGCAACCATCAAGCACATCATCGGTCAATACCTGGAAACCGGACAGACGACCCGCCGGGCCATGCAGCGCCCCGACTGGCGCCCGCCGACTGACCAGCAGGAAGTGGCTGAAGCACTCCGAGCCATACCCCCCTGGGGAATTGACTACGACCAATGGCTCGCCTGCCTGATGGGGATCCATGCCGAGTTTGGTGACGCTGGCCTGCCGCTTGCTTGCGCCTGGGCCGATGGAGGCCCCAACGAGGTAGAGCGCAAGTGGAAGTCCTTCAAGCCATCTGGCAACGGGCAAGGCTCCATCAGCATCGCAACCGTGTTTGCTTTGGCAATGCAGCACGGCTGGCAAAAGAGGACGGTGTAAAATGGCCGTAGGACGCATGTTAAACCGCACCGTTGGACTTGACCAAGAACTCAACTCCGTTTCAATCGAAGCGCAGTTGCTTTTCTTGATGTCAATTCCACACCTTGACCGCGACGGGTTGATTATCGGGGAAGCACTCCCACATCTAGGCGCCGTCTTGCCCTTGCGCCCTGACTTCTTCCCAAGATACGAACAACTGATAGCCGAGCTGGTAGACTGCGAGATTGTGACCCGATACCCAACCAAAAAAGGCCGGGTTCTATTCTTCCCCGGCTTCCGCAAGAACCAGACGTTTTCGTACACCAGAGAGGGCGCCAGTATCTTTGATCCACCTCCTGGCTACATCAGGACGCCATCGGGAATAGAACCCGACAAGCACCCAACTGACTCGGGAGTAACTCGGGAGTTACTCCCGACTGACTCAGGAGTTACTCCCGACCATTACACCCTTAAGATAAGTAAAGATAAGATAAGTAAAGGCGACTCCCGACCACCTCCAGATGACGCCGGAATGTCTGAGCGTATGGAAATGGCCCGTCAATACGAAGCTGTCATGGGGCAAACCGTCAGCACGGCCGCTTATGCCGACATGACGGACTACATGAAGAAACTTCAAGCCCGCGATGCTGTGTCATGGTGGTCACTGGCAATCACGGAAACCACCGGCGCCAAGCGCCCTGGCTGGCAATACATGAAGGCGATTCTGGAAGCCTGGCTAGCCGCCGGTCAGCCGTCAACCAATGGCAAAGCCACGGCCCCAAAGCCAAACAAGCCATCCCGTTTTGTCGTGGCAGTTGGCGACGAAAATGTGTGGTACAGGTCTGAGAATGGCGTGGACATTGAGGAACGCCGGGAAGCGAGGCCCATGTGATAAGCCCAGAGTTGGCAGTGATCGAAGCAATGTTCAAGGATGGACTGCGCCGGGTGATGGCTGAAGATGACCCGGAAGACATCAGGCAATGGGCAAGTGCTACGCTCGCCCGCCTGGGCGGTGGTGACACTTCCGCCGTGATGACATGGCCGCAGTCATTCGACTTTACCGATGCGATGCTGGCAGAGTACGCCCGGCAAGCCGCCATACCGGAAGCGCAGCGCAAGATTCTCTCGTGGCCCTGGTCATCATGGGCCAGCCGGATTGAACCATTGGAACCTGGTATGCTGGCCGTCATCACGGCGCCAGATGGCCAAGGGAAAACGATATACTCCGAAGTGCTGGCTGAGCATTGGGCCAAACACAAGAACCGGGTGGTATTCGTTCACTACGAACTCAACCGCAAGCTGATGATGTTGCGCCGCCTGGCGCGGCACACAAGCATAACCGTTCGTGACCTGAAGGCTGGCATCTTGCCGCCTGAGTCCGTCAACCGTATCGCCGCCGTGCGCCCTGGCCTGGTCTCGTGGGATGGCTATATTTCCTACGTCCACACGCCCGGCTGGTCAATGGAGCGCACCTGCGCCGAACTACACCGGCTTCATGCCGAAGGCGAGTGTGACGTGATCGTGCTTGATTACCTGGAGAAGGCGCAGCCCAGCCCCAGGCAAGCCAAGTTGCACATGGACTGGTATCAGCGTGAAACTGACAACGTAGAGCAGATCAAGACCCTGGCTGAATCAACCGGAATCCCCGTCCTGATGGTTGCGCAGATGAGCAAGGCGGGCAAGGGGCAAGGCACCAACACCGTAGACCGTAATGCCATGACCGGCTCTGGCGAGAAGTCCAACCGCGCAAACCTGGTTGTGCTATTGCGCCGTGACCGTGACGACCTGGCCGGCTACAGCAGCATTGTGGACGTAATCATAGACAAGAACACAATGGGCGGCACAAGCACCTTCCAGCAGCAGATGCAGCCGCAGTATTACAGGGTAGGAGATATAGCATGAGACAAGCCGACTTCCCTACCCCCTGGCATGTGATTCACAATGGCCGATGCACCGCTGAGTTTGACAGCGAAGCCAGCGCCCGGCTGTATGTCGAAGTGCGCAAGTTGACGGGTGCGACCGTCGAGAGGAGCCAACCATGATACCCATGACCCGCATTACCGAACCTGACAGCAATCACCACCTGGCAATCTCAGACGTGATCGCTCAGCTTGAAGCCCTGCGTCAGCAACAGGGCGATCTGCGCTGCTATATTTACAGCAGCGACCGAAAGGCCAGCGTACCCCTGCTGGCGCTGTGCATCTACCCGGACGCCAAAGGCCGCCTGCATTTTTCGCCGCAGACCGGCTCCGTCTGTGATGAGATGTACGAAGACCTGCGGGAAGAAAACGATCGCCTGCGCCAGGTACTGAGGAGCCAACCATGACCAACCTGCAAACCGGTTTTGGTTTTAGCTACTGGCAACCCGCCAAAGATGGCGATGGGAACGCCTTTGCTATCATGAAGCGCCACTACTCCTATCAGCCATATCGGGATGGCCGCCGCCAAGACCAGTTCAACCGGAATCGCAGGTTGTTTGTTGGCCCCGGCGAAAAGCTGGTATTGCTAGGCGCTGACGGGTTGGCTCTGTTCGTTTGGCGCAAATTCATTGACAAGTCTGGACAGACTGGCGTGAATTGCGCAGTCTTTCGCAACGAGAGCGGACGCAGAGCCAGCGATTTGATTCTTGAGGCCGAAGTGTTGGCTTGGGTACGCTGGCCTGGCGAAAGACTTTACAC
>CALMSM010000170.1 GCA_937872425.1 uncultured Candidatus Saccharibacteria bacterium | reverse complement strand
GATAAGATTCCAGTACAAGAGGCGACGGAAAAAGGAATCGTCGTGTTTAATACTCCTGGCGAGAACTCAAACGCGGTTGCGGAGATTGCTTTGGGCACCATGATTGGCTTGGCGAGAAATGTATTCCCGGCTGATCGGTTTGTGCAGGGTTTGGATAAGGGTCAGTTTGATCAGATTGAGTCTGCTAAAAAGATGTTTGTGGGACAAGAAATAACAGATAGGAAGCTGGCAGTGGTCGGTTTGGGTGCGATAGGTGTGCGTATTGCAAATATGGGTGTTGGGATGGGCATGCATGTCGTTGGGTTTGATGAGTTTCTTGACTTAGAAATGCTCATCGACTGAGTCGGCGTGTTGAGTTAGTCGATGCACCGACAGAAGCATTAGACAAGGCGCATTTCCTCACAGTGCATGTGCCACGTACCCCAGAAACTACAGGGATGGTTGGGCTGGAGTGGATGAAACTTTTGTCTCCCGGAGCAGTGGTATTGAACTTTGCTCGTGGGGGTATTGTCGATGATAACGTGGTACTCGAAGCTCTGGACCAGGGTATCCTTGCCGGTTATGGCTCGGACTTCCCGGTACCAGAGTTTCAAGGGCGGACAGATATTGTCATGCTACCTCATTTGGGTGCAAGTACTGCAGAGGCAGAGATTAATTGCGCAACAACAGCTGCTACACAGATTATTGACTTCATAGGCCGGGGCAAGATTACCACTTCGGTCAATTTTGCACCAATCGATATGGCCTGGTCTGGTGATGTACGCGCAGTCATATTGCACAAAGATGAAGCGGGAGCGCTCAATCACATCACTGATCCACTCAAAGAGGCTAATCTGAATATTGCTGACTCTACAACCAGACGTCGTGAACAAACCGGAGTGGCCTGTACGTTGATGGATATTGATACTAAAGATCAATCAACTGTAGCAGACCTGGTCGCAGGGATAAACGATGAGCAAGTACTACGCGTAAGAACGATTCCTCGCCCACGGTAATACGCTTGGCTTATTCAGCTGCAAGGAGGTCGTGTTCGGCTTTGTGGAGTTCTTCTACGATATCATTGATGTCACCGGCTAGCGCACCGGGGATGTTGCTGCGACTATAGCCAATACGGTGGTCGGTGATGCGATCCTGGGGAAAGTTATAGGTACGGATTTTCTCGCTGCGATCACCAGAACCTATGAGTTTTTTGCGTGCATCGCTGAGCCGGCTGGATTCTTCGTCAATTTTCATCTGGAGCAAGCGCGAACGTAGGACGCTCATGGCTTTGAGTTTATTTTTTATCTGGGACTTTTCATCCTGGTTGGTCACGACTAAGCCGGAGGGTAGGTGAGTAATACGCACGGCGCTATCTGTAGTGTTAACAGATTGACCGCCATGGCCGCCAGATCGGTAGACATCTATCTTGAGATCACTCTGGTTGATTTCTACATCGGCCTCTTCTGCCTCGGGCATGACAGATACGGTGACGGTACTCGTATGGATGCGACCCTGGCTCTCGGTTACAGGGACGCGCTGTACGCGGTGGACGCCCGCTTCAAACTTGAGGTTACGGTAAGCTTCGTCACCGCGCACGGCAAAGATAATCTCTTTAAAGCCACCACCGTCTGATGGGCTTTCGTTCAGGAGTTCTAGCTTGTAGTTGTGTGTCTCTGCCCAGCGTGCGTACATGCGGTAGAGTTCGCCAGCGAACAGGTTAGCTTCATCGCCACCGGCCGCACCACGGATTTCTACGATGACGTCTCGGTCGTCGTTAGGGTCTTTAGGGGTCAATAATTCGGTAAGTTGTGCGTTTACGGCCAGCCGTTTGTCTGCAATCTCAGTGATTTCATCCTGTGCCATGCCGGCAAGCTCACTGTCTTTGAGCATAGCCTTGGCGGCTTGTTCGTCTTTGTTGAGCTGTGCAATAGTGTCAAATAACCCAAGTATCTCTTCTAATTGACTGACGCGTTTGGCTAGTTTGGGGTAGGATTTATCGCTAAATATTGCCGGGTCTTCGAGCTTTGTACGAAGTTCAGCAAGTTCAGTGCGGAGGGGTTGTTCTTTGTGTTCCATAATCTATACACTTCAGTATAAATAAAACCGCCAGATTGTGCGAACTCTGGCGGTTTTATGCGTCGTTTATTAGCGTTCGGTTTCGGCTTCGACTTTTTTCTCTTGCTTTTCGATTTTGGCAGCTTTGCGGTCGCCCTGCTTGGTAGCTGCTTTTTGCAATGCTTCTGCACGCTTCTTAGCAGCATCTTGGCGCGCTTTGAACTTGTCTACTCGGCCTTCGATGTCGAGAAGCTTCTCTTGACCCGTGAAGAACGGGTGGCTAGCGCTACTAATGTGAACTTTGACGAGTGGGTATTCAACGCCATCAAGGGTGATGGTGTCAGTGGTCGCAACTGTCGACTTGGTCAAAAATGTTTCTTTGTTGTTGAGGTCCTGAAAAACTACGGGGCGGTAGTTGTCTGGGTGAAGATCTTTTTTCATGAGTTATCCTTGGCTGCTTAGTTGAACCGGTTAGCAGTGAGCCTAGCTGCAGTCGGTGTTTGTATAACCTGACTATGATAGCGAAAGTTGGGGGTATTGTCAATCTGTTGCGTCTCTGATAAAATGGATTGGTAACAAAGAGACAGGTTTGGGGATGATCCTCCTGCATCAGTGTCTGCGACATGACCGATGCGAGCTCCCAAGCTAGTGAACCAAGGATCAGAAAGGTTATCTAAGCTCATGGCTGTAGATGTAGATATCAAACAATTACTCGAGGCTGGTGCTCACTTTGGCCACAAAACAAGTCGCTGGCACCCACGGATGGCACAGTACATTCACAGCAAGCGCGACGGTACACACATTATCGACTTGGCTAAGACTGTCGACCAGCTCGACGAGGTCCTAGGATTCGTTGAGCAGACCGCTGGCGAAGGCAAGCAAATATTGATGGTTGGCACAAAGCGCCAGGCACACGACATCGTAAAAAACTTGGCTGAAGCGACTGGTATGCCATTTGTCGTTGAGCGATGGCTTGGCGGTATGTTGACTAACCGTAACACTATGAGTGTGCGCATTAAGCATCTCAAAGACCTGGAAGCCAACCTTGAGAGTGGCGCATTGGCTTCTAAGTACAACAAACTTGAAGTACAGCGATTCCAAGAAGAAATCGAAGAAATGAACCATATTTATGGTGGTATCAAGAACTTGGTCGCGAAGCCCGGTGCTGTATTTGTTACGGACATCAACAACGATATAAACGCTGTACGCGAAGCACGCAAGCTTGGTATCAAAATCATCGGTATTGCCGACACAAATGTCGACCCAACATTAGTCGACTATCCAATCCCAGCCAATGACGATGCTATCAAGACTCTGCAGCTAATCTGTGATTACATGCAGCAAGCAATCGATTCTGGCAAAGCAGCACATGCCAAAAAGACGCCAGCTGCCGACAAAGACGAAGCCTAAACTTATAATTCTAACGACCAAGGAGAGAACAGTGGGACAGATTAATATTGAAGATATCAAGCGCCTCAAGACATTGACCGGTGTAGGGCTAACTGATGCTAAGGCTGCACTGACGGAGTCTGATGGTGACTTTGATAAGGCACTGGAAGCTATGCGCAAAAAAGGCCTAACCAAGGCTGAGAAAAAAGGTGAACGCGAAGCCCGCGAAGGCTTGGTGGATACATATGTGCATAGTGGACGTATCGGTGTTGTGGTGGAAGTGAACTGCGAGACCGACTTCGTTGCTCGTACCGACGATTTTCAGGCGTTTGTGCATGACGTTGCTATGCATGTTGCTGCAGCAAATCCAGAATACGTATCTGTTGATCAGATTCCCGCAGAAGACCGTGATGCAAAGTCTGCGGAGTTTACTGAGAAGGCTAAAGCCGAAGGTAAGCCCGAAGCAATGCTTGCAAACATCGTTGAAGGTATGCTCAAGAAGCACTTTGCCGAGAAGTGTCTGCTTGACCAGCCATTCATCAAAAACCCTGACCAAACTGTTGGGGACTTGCTCAAAGAAAACATCGCCAAGTTAGGCGAAAACATGGTTATCCGCCGGTTTGCTCGAATCGAGCTTGGCCAGGTCACTGATTAGGTAACTCTTAATTGGGCCTGCAGCATGTATATAACATGTTTTAATTGTGTATTGAATTAATCAGGAGTATTTGTGGGGAGAATTATTGCAGTTGAAGGTATCGATGCTCATGAAAGAACTCGATGGGCACAAAGTGCTATCTATCGCTTGGGCTATCATGAAGTAGATGTAAATAGGCCGTCAGTCGGACCAGAACAGAACCCTGCGAAGCGCGCAGCGCATGTCTTGAGTTATGCGGCGCAACACGCCGAAGCGTATGAGTCATTGTTTGCGAGTCAGTGGGATGTAGTAGTAAATGGTCTCTATACGAACTTTTTTGAAGATGTAGCCACACTCGCCCAAGGTGATACGTCGTCAATGGAAGCGTTTAACCTTCTAGCATTTGCTCAGCGCCGAGGTGCGCCAGCCGTGGACACGTTGATTGTTGTGGAACCCGTGAGGGATATTGAATATTCAGAAGCTACCGATTTTGCGCAACAAGGATTAACTGAGGTTGAAGCCATGGTTCGAGCAGATGGAGGGCAAGTATGTCACGTGCTAGCAGATAAGGCGGTGGAGAGCTTGGTATACCGGCTGCTCCGACAACCGCTGGCTGGATAACTACCATAGCTATCATTATCTCAGACATCTGGAATCATATTTTGATACAATGGTGGCATAACTAAGGAGTAATGATGGATTTGAGTAAGTATAGTAGCAAGATGAAAACGGCGGTGGAACATTTTCATGATGAACTCAAGAAGGTGCGCACGGGGCGCGCGAGCTCAGCTATGCTTGATGGTGTAATGGTTGTTGCGTATGGCGTGCCAACACCGCTCAATCAGGTTGCAAATGTGACGGCCCCGGAGTCACAACTTTTACAAATTACTCCGTTTGACCCAAGTAACATCCAGGCGATTGCGAGCGCAATCCGCGATAACCCCACACTAGGTCTTAACCCAAGCGACGATGGTCGTGTAGTGCGTGTGCCAATCCCTGCGTTGACCGAGGAGCGTCGTCGTGAATATGTGAAGGTTGTTGGCGGCAAGACAGAGGACTGTATGATAACACTCCGTAACATTCGCCACGATGCCAATGACGAAATCCAGACTGCCAAAAAAGCCAAGGAAATTGGCGAAGACGATGCAAGTCGTTTGCAGAAACAAATTGACGACGAAATGGCTAAGGCTAAACTTGACGTCGATGCAGCTGCCAAGGCAAAAGAACAAGAAATCATGACTCTGTAAGAAATCTTTCACGCGCACCGTAGCGGAAGCGTATACTAGAGTATTAGTAGATAAGGAGGAGTTATGAACACATTTTTTGCTCATCATAATACGGTACACAACAGTGGTAACCGTGCACTATTCATAAGTGCGGTAGGCGTTTTACTGCTGTTGGGGCTCGTTGCGTTTTTGGCTAAAAAGGGAGGTGAAAAATGAGCGTTGATTTACAGGCAGACGGTAAAACGATTTCGGCTCGCGCTATTGCAAAAGTAGCAGGGCCGAGTGTTGAGGGTATTGCTACGTTCACAGAATATGACGTAGATGGCTATAAATATGTACAGGTGAAAGTTGAACTTACGGGTGACCCAAGCGTACTCACGGCCGGTAAGCATGCCGTACACATACACGAAAAAGCAGCGTGTGATTGTGATGGGTTCAAATGTGCAGGCGGGCACTTTGATCCGGGCCCTAATGGCAATACCGACCCTGATGCAAACCATGGCTACCATGCTGGCGACTTGCCAATGATTACGGTGGACGAGAATGGTAAAGGCTTGATGGAGGCCGTGACCAACCGTTTTACGCTTTCTGATGGCCCTGTTTCTATCCTGGGTGCGTCGTCAGCACCAGATGGCACCTCGGTCATGATTCACGGCAATGTCGACCCGTATACTCCAGGCGAGAGCGGCTCTGGCCACAGTGGCGGTCCGCGTCTTGCATGTGGAACTATAGAATCAGCATAAACGGGTTCACATTTTCCAGTAATCACCTATACTAGATGGCAATGTCCATATTTCTTTTGATTTTGGGGTTGGTGCTGTTTGTTGGGCTTGTTGTGGCCCACGAGTTGGGGCACTTTATTGTGGCGCGTCGCAATGGTGTGGAAGCTGAAGAGTTTGGGATTGGCTTCCCGCCAACTTTCTGGAAGCGACGCATCAAGAGCAAAAAGGGTGACTATGATTTAACCTTAAATGCACTGCCACTTGGTGGTTTCGTAAAGCTCAAGGGAGAGCATGATGCGGATACTCACAAAGGTAGTTTTGGCGCGGCTAGTCTTGGCGCCAAGTCTAGAATTATGCTTGCAGGAGTTGGGGTTAACTTCGCGTTGGCATTGTTCATATTGACGGCGGTTGCTCTGACGGGTATGCCACGAGTTATCACAAAGGATCAACTCGGTGAGAGCCAGTTTACGGTAGCGAGTGACACGACCGTTATACGAAACGATGTATTGCTAAGCTATGTTGAAGATAATTCGCCAGCCAGTAAAGCCGGTCTGCAGCCAGGTGACCAGTTGATTGAGGTGCGAAACCCGGAAGGTACGAGCACAAAGATAGATGACAGTACTACGTTACCGGGTATCACCAAATCACACCCCGGCCAAGCAATTACAATTGTCTATGAACGCGACAATATACGCAGCGAGACCGCAGCTACATTACGAAGCAATGAAGAGATTGAGGCTGCTAAGAAAGCAGGTGAGTCAAAAGGTTACCTTGGTGTGTCACAGACTGATTTTGCCGTTCAGCGGAGCACGTGGAGTGCGCCGATTGTCGCGGTAGGGCTAAGCGTACAAATGACCAAGTTGACGTTCAAGGGCTTGTGGACTGCTACAAAAGGCTTGGGTTCTTTGGTTGCTGGCACCGCAACAGGCAACCAGGCAGCGCGTAGTAATGGTCAGGCCGCAGCAACAGAGCAAGTCAGTGGCCCTGTTGGAATATTTATGATTTTGAAGCAAGGTACTCAGCGTGGTTTTGGGTTTGTGCTGTTTATTATTGGGATTATTTCTCTGACCTTAGCGATTATGAACGTACTTCCTATCCCGGCGCTGGATGGAGGCAGATTCTACTTGATTCTATTCTCTCGTTTGATTCTGAAGCGACCCTTGAGCCAAAAGGCGGAAGAGCGAATTGTGGGTACAGCATTTATGGCACTGATGGGTTTATTCGTACTTATCACAATTGTTGATGTGCGGAGATTTTGGTGAATCCAGAAACGCTA
>CALMSM010000169.1 GCA_937872425.1 uncultured Candidatus Saccharibacteria bacterium | reverse complement strand
TGCGCAATACTACGAAAAAGCGTGCGCTGTTTGGGCAACTTGGCTATCTGGCCTTAAACCAAAGGTGCAAGACGGAATCAAAGCCCGGCTTTACAGGAATTTTTACCCATCTGCAATTGACAGCGTTCACGCCTGGGCCTTGCTTGTTGAGACTGGCCTATTTGACGCCTGCTACATAGACCCCCTGACTGACGCCAAATCGAAAACAGACATAACGGTTGTTACGAAAGACCGGCGCTCCATTTCGATTGCGTTGTATTTTGGTGGCGCTTATTCTCAGCAAAGGACGGATTACAAGCGCCGTGTCCGCGGAAAAGCAGACCATGCCATAGACGTGATACTGCCAGCTAACAGGTCGCAAGGAGCGGGCAAGAAGCGATGGTACGAAACCAAAGACTTTGCTTCTGTTCTGGAGTTGGCCCGAACATGACCCGCCGCCGCCTGCCCGCCCTGCCTGAATCAGCCGTCATGCGCCAGTGCGCAGACTATGCCCTCATGCGCGGCGCCCTCGTGATCCGGGTGAATGCGGGTGCCATGCCAACCCCTGACGGGCGCTGGTTCCGTGCCTCTCGCTGGCGTGCGCCCGGCCACCTGTGGCACGAGACAGGAGTCAGTGACCTGATTGTGATCTGGCAAGGGCAGGTATTCGTGGTAGAGACGAAGGCGGGCAACAACACGATCAGCCAGGCACAAGATGCCTTCCTGGAGGCCGCAGAGCTGGCCGGCGCTGTGGTGGTGGTCGCCTACAGCGTGGATGACCTACGTAACGCAATGGAGGAATCAAGATGATAGACTACAAGGCCCGCTATCGGGCGCTGAAAACTGAAAACGAAGATTTGAGAGACGCCGCAAATCAGGCGCTCGACCTGCTTGGTAATCTGCCCTGGGAAGACCAGGCAGACGAACGAGTGATTGCGGTGGTGCAAGCCCTGGAAGCTGCGCTTGACCCCGAACAAGACGAAGATGATGAGGAAGACGAATGACAGCACTGACGATAGCCGAACGTGAAACCCGTCTCAGCATGATGGGTGATAACCACGGAGAGTGGGACGTGTTCACCGACGACCCATTCTGGATCGCCCGGTTGGACAAGATCGCAACGGCTTACAGGGTGAGTGGGGAAGGCAAATGGTACAAGT
>CALMSM010000168.1 GCA_937872425.1 uncultured Candidatus Saccharibacteria bacterium | reverse complement strand
TCCAGCCAGCATCGGCTTGGGGCGGGATCATATAGCCGATGTGCTGCAGACTATACAGAATATTCATGGCGCAGTGTTTGATGCCGTCTTCGTTACCGGTAATCAAACAACCGCCGGCCTTGCCGTAATACAGCCACTGTCCTTTGTCGTTTAGTTCACCAGATAGCGAATACAACCGTTCGATTATTTTCTTCATCTCGCTACTGTTATCACCCAGCCAAATTGGCCCGGCCAACACCAAAATATCTGCCGCGAGCACCTTTTTTGCAATCTCAGGCCACTCGTCCTGGTCCCAACCCTGCTTCGTCATGTCTGGGTACACACCACTAGCAATAGCGTGATCAATCGCCCGGATGCAGTCCACACTGACCCCCTGCTCTTTCATGATGTTCGCACTTGCGTCTATCAACAGTTGTGTATGACTCTTTCCTGGTGATTTTGTGAGCGTGCAATTTATAAAAAGTGCCGTTAAATTTGAATAATCCATGTGTTCGTTCTGCACCATATTCTAAACGCCCATCGCACCAATAATCAGGCCCATTACCATGAACGTTACCAGCTCGTGAGAGATAGTCAGCAGTGTCAGTTTCTTACGGCGACCCTCAAACGAGTCATGAGTAATCACACGCGCAGCGTTGAACCCAAGCCACACCCAGAATGCCGTGCTCAAGCTATCTTGCAGAAAACTATGTTTGAAATACTGGTTAGACAAAAACGCTACGTGCGCCAGCACGTACGCCGTCAAGAGACTCACAAACACCGTAATAACGATTGGCATCATACCGTTTTTTTCCAAATCCGATTTCTTGAGACCGGCTAGTTTCATCCAGGCATCGCCAAATACCTTTGGCGTATACCAAATAGACCCGACAACCATAGTTGATAGCGTGGCAAGCACGACTGCCAAATAATTGATCTCTACTCCCATAACCAAACCCTCCGTTATGTTACGACTCTCATTATCTACTGGCTGATTGATTTAGCAAGTAGTTATCCACCGTAGAGCTCTGCCCTGCCCTCAGACAA
>CALMSM010000167.1 GCA_937872425.1 uncultured Candidatus Saccharibacteria bacterium | reverse complement strand
CCAAGGCGGACTCGTATACATCCCTCACCCATTCGAAACGGTACGCAAAGGTATCCACCCACAGACACTAGAAGAAATCCATGAACACGTCGACATCATAGAGGTTTGTAATGGCCGGGCACTCATGCAGAACCGGGGCTCGCAGGCTGTTGTTTGGGCAAAACTCAACCACGTCGTTGGTGCCGCCAGCAGTGACGCACATGGCAGCCGGGGCCTAGGCAAAACCTATAGCAGTGTCAAAAACCTTCCGACACAGACGACACTCGTCCAAGAACTCAAAGGCTCCGCACTCATCACCGATCGACCGGGCGTTCGTGCCCTGCTCTACCCCAAATACCACCGCCTCCGCAAAAAAGTCCGGGGTATTGCCTAATGGACCACAATTACATCGCTGCACTCCTGTTTTTCCTACCCGCAGGCGTTGCCAATGCATTCCCACCTATCGCCAACAAAATTCCGGTATGGAACAAGTGGAAAACACCTGTAGATTTTGGTAAATCGTACGGTGGCAAACGCCTCACCGGCGACAACAAAACCTGGCGTGGCATCGCAAGCGGAACCGTTGCCGCCGGACTCACCGCACTACTTATCGCAAAACTTGTGCCAGAAACCATCGTCAACGACCATATATTCATGACCGGCCTACTCCTCGGGTTCGGTGCACTCGTCGGTGACGCCGTTGAGAGTTGCTTCAAACGCCAACGTGGCATCAAACCCGGCACGAGCTGGCGCCCTTGGGACCAAATAGATTACATTCTCGGTGCCCTTATATTCGTCATGCCAATCGCACCCCTCCCTCTCTGGGCAATCCTAACTATCTTTCTCGTGTACTTCCCAGGGCATTTCATCATCGCCTACATCGGCTACAAGCTCGGCCTCAAATCTAGCCCCATCTAAACAAAACAGCCCCGATTGCTCAGGGCTGTTTTACTATTTTAGGTTCTGTTTGTTTAGCGTCGGGCTAGGCGGCGACGTTGGATGAGGTTGTGAGCAACTGCTGCTGCAACCATGAGGCCTGCGATTGGTGCCAAGAGCATGCTTGGGCCAGTGACCGGCAATGTTGTTGTCGTAGCTACAGGGGTTGTAGCAACGGGAGTTGCAGGAGTGCTAGGCGTTTCGGTTGTTTCTACAGGACAGTTCATGCTGCCACCGTAGGCTGCGCCGCGGTATGGGCCGTTTTTAACCCAGTCGCCGTTCTGCCAACCGTAGTTAGCAGTACCATCAGGGGCTTTAGGATTTGCACTTTGCAGCAAATCAGCCTGGTAGTAACAGTTTGGAATGGTTGCACTGATAGTGTGCGTACCAGGACCAACAGTAATTGTTTTATAGCTATACAGTGTCTGCTGGATTACAGGCTGACCATTTTTGCTTGGTGACTTCCAGATAGCGAGCGTTACAGGTGTCGTACAGCCAGCTGTACCAGTAACCTTAAACGTACCCGTAATGGTGTTGCCATTTAGTTTAAATGCAGTGTCGTTTTTGCCGACATAAAACTCGGTGCCAAATGGCCCGTTGTTGATACCCGTAACATTACAGGCTGTGGCTGCATCGGCAGAGTTACCGCCAAACACAACTGCACCAGCAATTGCCATAGCAATCACTGCAGGAACAATAAGTAATGATTTCTTCATAAACACGCTCTCCTCAATTAACAAATACATTGTATCACAGAATACTATATTTGTCAATACTTGAGAGTGTTTAGCCTAGGGAAACCTTGAACTTTTCGACCAAATCTACAGGGGTGGGATTAATCCCATTCAAAAGCGCCAAATACAGGCTTACATAGTCACCAAAGTTAGCCGCCCAAAGCAGTTGCTGTAGTAGAGTTTCGCCGATTGGCTCAACCACATGCGGGCTTGGGCGTAGTCCTGAAAGAAGTTGTTCTGCCACTGTGAACCGCTTTTGTACGCGAGGGTGTTCCAGATTGGACCGAAACTCAACAACGGCATACGGTTTGTCCTCAGGATGAGAAGACCAGCCAATGAATTCATTGTGGTTAAACTCTGGGTACTGATTAACCCACGCAACGTTCTTGGCGTTTTCGTTGCAGCATATTTTGAACTTATTAGCTGCAGGAAATAGAAGCGGGCCGCTGTAAACAACCACTGATTTGCCCATAAGCTCCAAAGCCAATTTTTTGGCAGGGTTATTGTCTGTGGCTACCTCGGGCGCAAAGCTAGCAAGCTGCTTTGCCAGCCAATCAGCAGCCGCATCAAGCTCACTACGTGAGCCAGCTGGCACCAACCCAAGTGGCTCCAAAAGTGCTATAAATGCTGCGAGAAAATAAAACGAAGACATACGTGGCTGGATTCCACCAGGGATAGTGAACGTCGGGTAACCCTTTTCTGCCGCTTTGTCAGCCAGCTTGCCGCCTGCTGCAATAACGACAATTTGAGCACCTTTTGACTCGGCGTCTTCCAGCGCACTCAACGTTTCCTCTGTATTACCAGAGTAACTTGATGAGATAAACAAGGTGTTAGGACCCACAAACGACGGCACTACGTAGTCACGAGCAATATCAAACGGCACTGTGGTGGTTGGCCAGGATTTCAAAAACACTGCCGGAAGGGCAGAACCACCCATTCCCGCCAAAACCACATTTTGAATAGGTGCTGATGGCTCAAATGACACGTCGTAGCCCTGGGAGAGCTGCTTGTACTGCTTGCCAACAACCCCAAGGGCATCATCGGCATCTTTTTGGTGAATATATTTTAGATCGTCGAGCACGGGGGCCTCCTATACTGCTTTTGTTTATTCTCTCTGTCTGGTACGATATCTATTGTAAACGTTAAACGATAAGCAGTAAACGGTCCGGTATGATCGGATAGGGGGTGATTATGTTCGGTGATGACGCTAGTCAAACAAATACAACGCAGGCTACTGATGGTTCAGTGAACCCTGCCCTGCCGCCAACAAACATTGGCGATCCACTCGCAGGGGCAACAACAGATGATAGCAGCAGCTCACTGCCGCCCGTGCCAACCATGGACGATTCAGTTGCAGTGCCCGCACCGGAAGAACCTACGCTAGATACTCCTGTTGTCGAGACACCAGAACTCACCAACATTGATGTAACACCTGCTACCGAGGAAATCATTGCAGCCGCCCCAGCACTCTCGCTTGACCCAAATGACACAACGGTCACCGACGACACCTCTGCAGATGACAACGCCACTGACGCTCTATCCGATGACACAATAGACAGTGACCTCGACTCGCCTGTCGAAGACACAACTCCATCCGAAGTACCTGCCGGCTCAGAGGATTTGGTAGAAATCAAACAACAAGCGTTGTCAGAGCTCAGCCCGCTTGTTGACAAGCTTGACCAGACCCCAGAAGAACGCTTCCGCACTACGATGATGATGATTCAGGCAAGCGACAACCAAGCGCTCGTCAAACAAGCGTTTGAAGCAGCCCAAGCTATTACTGATGACAAGGCACGTGCTCAGGCACTCCTTGATGTCATCAACGAAATCAACTATTTCACAACCAAGTCAGCTGTCTAGGCAGACAGTCTAGTTCTGACGGGCTAGTTTGTAGCGGTACGCAACGTACATTAGCTCGCTGGTAAATACAAACAATAGTGTCGCGGTGTCGCCAGGGCCAGTGTTGGCCAGGGCAGATTCGCTTGGAGCAGGTGCAGGTGTTGTAGGTGCAGGCGATGACTCGGACGGAGCAGTATCAGTGCCAGAGTTGTGTTCAGCAGATTCGCCGGCGCCTTCATCAGTTGGCGTAGATTGCGCGGGCGTCTCGCTAGCAGGAGGTGTCGTGCTAGAACCCGAATTCGAGTTTGCGCTGTCTGATGAAGTCTTTGATTCAGAAGAATCTGATTTCTTGCCTTCATTGGATGTCGTCTTGGTCGCAGACGGAGTATCGTGATGCTTCAGCGTGCGGTATGCCCAGCGGCCGGCGAGGAAAAACCCAACAACAATTGCCGCAGTCACCAAAAGCGTAACCAGCGTCATGAGCCACGCAACACCGTGACGTTCTTTGCGCTCGGCTTGATAGTACTCAGCAACTTCTAGTGGCACATTAGACTGAGTTGATTTAGAACGTCGAAATAATCTCATAGCAGGCTCCCTAAATCTCTTATTATACCTATGATACTACATACTGGATGTTTTGGCAATCATAGGGAGCGCTAGGTTATCACTTGTAGGAGATCTGTATGTGCTCAAACTCTGCCAGTGCATAGATATGAGTTGCAAAAAACAGCACGGAAACACTCCCCACAACAACCAATTGCAAACTAGAACCAGCTAACAGATACCCAAGGGTCGCAATCAGTAGACCATTCGCAAGTCGAGCCATCAAACCAATAATAACTTGCTCATCCCGAAACACATCCGTGCGCGATAATAGATACAAGCCATGCACAATCAGTACCCATACTGGCTGCAGCAGTACCCATACTAGGCCAGGGAGTACATACCAAAACAACACGTTTCCCACAGTCCATGCCAACAACGAGACAAGGCAGGTCGCCTGCTTGCCATGACGGACCACAAACGTACGCTTTCCATACTTCGTGTCACCCTTAATATCCCGGAAGTCTTTCAGAATAATACGACCCACAAACCCGACATAACATGCTATGAGTAGCGCTCTATCGAGTGCGCCACCTACAACTGCGGTACCGCCCATAAACGGAATCACCACGTAGCCGATAGGCAAAAGTAGTGGCGCCCATATTCCTCGATACGATATGCGAATAGGTGGCAGTGAATAGGCAAGACTCAATAGTATCCCTGCCAGCATGACCAACATGTAGGAGGTCGATACCAGTGCGCTCAACCCAAGTGCGACGCCGGCGCTGCCAACGGCCATCTGCGTTACGTTAACCCTGCTGGCGCTATGATCAACCAGTGGCCTACCCTTGGCTGACTTGAGATTAATGGCGTCGATTTTTTGGTCTGCCAAATCGTTGACCGATGTCGCATTGACGTACCATGCAGCCAAGGCACCCACGAGTGCCAAAAGGCGCAGAGACAACACGACCACATGCTCTGAGCTTGCCATACCCAAACATACAAACAACACCAACATGCTCGCAACTTTGGGCCGGAGGAGTTGAACAAAGAGTTTTGCGTACATAATGCTATTTAGGCACAACGGTCGTGACTTTGAACGGCCAAAAACTCAACAGTACAAACATGTACACGGCCCACAGAACGTGATACACCACCAAAAGCGCAATCGCAATCCATGCAACCGTCACAAATACACCGACGTTGCGGCGCATGATTGCTGATTTGGTTGCTTCATCAAATGCCATTGCCAAGGCTCCTGCTGCACCTGCCAGACAAATAGCCGCAACTACTCCTGTTGCGCCCGCAAACACAAACCCAAGATACTGCATGATTGGGTCAATGCTGGTCATGGCCATCATCGCTAGTATCACGGGCACGAACAGAATAGCTCCACCGCTAAACATGGCTAGTCCTACCAGAATAATAAATGTCCAGATTCGTGCAGCTTTGTTGGGTTGTTTTTTGGTTGTGGGTACCATACTTCCGCTCAGCCCAAGCCGTTTTGCATACCCTGCCCGCAGAATAGCAAACACGGCCATATACATCAGGAATACACCGATGATAATAGCAAACAGAACTGTCGACGGGTCAGACCATGTATCGGCAAACTGACCCTCAAAATGAAATGATTGCTGTGCCACAAACAGTAGACTAGGCGACAGTGTAAATTTCACAAATGCCATCAGTACCGCAAAGAAAGACAAGAATGTGACAAGCCGTCGGCTATACGAAGCCTTGCCGTCCGCCAGCCAAAACAACACACCAATTGTCATGACACTAATGGAAGCAGCAGGCCCCACCACAGATAGCAGCGATGGTGCTGTACTGCCCATAGCATAATCAAGCGACGGAAATATAAGCACAGACAGCAAACCAAATACCAATAACATGGCGACGCCGACCGTAATCTGACTCATATCGCTCGGATGTGGTTTAGGAAATGTCCCAAGAAACTTCACTGGTGCCCTTTCGTTAATATCAGTGTATTTGTATGATGGTGATATGTCAAAAACGCTTATACCTACCGGCCCCGTCTTGGGCATTATTGGTCCCTCTGGGGTTGGCAAGTCAACGATTGTTAACAAATTAGCCGCCAACAAGGTTGTCCACGTAAACCCAACCTGGACCACGCGGGCGCGCAGACAAGACGAACATAGCCATCACGAACACATATTCGTCAGCCAAACCGAGTTCGACAAGCTCGAACAAGCTGGATCATTCCTTGAGGTGGCAACGATGTTCGGAGTACCTCATGCATACGGGCTGCCCCCACTTGTATTTAGCGAGGGGTCCGTCCCGGAACTTATCATGCTGCGTGCAAACCTTGTACCCTTGCTGCTACGTCACTACCCAAACGCCGTTATTTATCAAATCGAAGATCACATCGACCGAGTCAAACCACGTCTAGAGGCGCGCCAAACAGAGAGTAACGAACCACTTGGCACCCGCCTTACGCACTACGAGCAAGAACGCACCGCTGGACAAGCCTTGGCTAGCAGAATATTTTCGAGTAGAGACATCGACAAAGCAGTCAATGATATAACCACTGCAATCACAGCAGACTTTGCAAATACCGCAACATAATGTCTTGTATTTTTTGCTGAAGCCCTGGACACAGACCTGACCAGTGGTATGATGGGCACTATGTTGCCGTTTTCTGCCGCTTGCCTAGTATTTGGGCTCCTTTTTACTATCATCGAGGTTATTAGCCGCACAACGTCATGGCTAACCCCTGACGATTCACGTAAAGCCGTGCATATTTTAGCCGGTTTAATTGCCGCGTGCTTGCCTGCTGTACTGGATTTTAAGCAAATCACTGCGCTTGGTATATTCTTTATCGGGTTTATGGCCGTATCCAAAAAAACGCACCTATTCCCTTCGATTCATGGCGTCAAACGACTCACGATGGGAGAGGTATACTACCCGCTTGCCATTGCAGCATTAGCCTGGCTATTCCCTGTAGCAACCGTGTTTTCATATGCCATATTAGTACTGGCGCTCGGTGATGGCTTTGCCGCAATCGTTGGCATGCGTAACGGCAAACACCCTTATACGCTCTTCGGCGCACGCAAATCATACGAAGGCAGCGCCACGTTTTTGCTCTGCGCATACGCCCTAACCGTCAACTACTTTCTGATTTCTTCTGTTTCAATCACACGTAGCTTTGCCATGGCAGTGCCAATCGCATTGGGGCTCTGTTTTACAGAGGCGGCACTCAGCAAAGGCCTCGATAACCTTGCCATACCCCTAGTCGCCGCCCTGCTTGTCACCCAACTACTATTCTGACCACTCGTCCTTGCGCCGCACAATTGAACGAGTCAGATGCGGCTCCATCACTTCATAGAAACTCCGTGCAGCAGCATCAGCTCGCACATCAGGCCCGCGCAGCACATCGGTGTGGTCATACGTTTGTTCGTACTTGTGACGAACCAGTGCATCAAACATATCTGTTGTTTCCGCTAAGAAGGTCCCGCCCAATGGCCTAACCATGTCACGCAGCTTATTCCACGCCATGCTCCAAGCCTCAGCACCAGCTTCCGCTTCATCATCATATAAATACAGCATCCTCTCGTACATAAACGACTGATACCCAAAGGTATACGCGTACACCATCGTCGCAGAACGTTGGCGCGCTTCATATGCTCGCTCAAACTGTTGATCACTTGGCGCATCATTGCCACCGCCAATCCGTGATACAAGCATATTTGTGAATTCTGCACCCAGGGAGTCAGAAAGGTCATCAAGCATCTCTTTTGCCTCGGTGGAGTGTTGTTCTAGGCGCTTCCTATTTGCCTCCAGTGTTTCTGGTGCATTTTCTTTCAAGTACGTAATCACGGTCTCTGAGCTATCAACAAATTCCGTGACACTTGCCATCACAACTGCACCGAACTCGGTAGCCCTGCCTATCTCAAATAATTCTGGGTCTATGTCCGGTACTGTCTCACTCATTACAAAGCATTATCAATCAAGCACTGCAAAAAGCGCAAGCATAAGTACCGCTGCTACATCATTCCCATGCCACCCATGTCGGGGGCTGGAGCAGGAGATTTCTCAGGGACTTCTACCACAAGTGCACCCATCGTCATGCTGGTACCAGCAATCGATGCTGCATTCTGGATGGCTTCTTTCGTAACACGTGCTGGGTCAATAACACCCGCCGTTTTGAGGTCAACCAATGTGCCAGGCAGAGCAACATTGACACCCTGCCCTGGCTTGGCAGCCTTGACCTGTGGCAACCACTCATCAGCGTTGAGACCTGCGTTAGTCAGCAGGATTCTAAATGGCTGTTCTAGTGCCTTAACCAAGAGCGCCTTGCCTGCAGCAATCGAATCGTCAGGGTCAGTCGTTTTCACCGTTGCGGACAGGTTGATAAGCGTCACACCACCACCAGGCACAATGCCTTCTTCCAGTGCTGCTTTGACCGCTGCAACCGCGTCATCCACGCGGAATTTCTTTTCTTCGATTTCAGT
>CALMSM010000166.1 GCA_937872425.1 uncultured Candidatus Saccharibacteria bacterium | reverse complement strand
GGATTGGACTTAAGGACTATGGTTTTATCATTTTAAAAGATCATGGTGTATCTGCTGATTTACAAAAACAAGCTTATGAAATTTTAGCTCAATTTTATGCTCTGCCAGTTGAAACTAAACGAAGTTACATTTCTTCTGCTGGTGGTGGCCAACGTGGCCGAAGCTCACGCGGTAACGATGTCGAAACGAATGTCGAGATTAGTTTTGAGGACGCCGTATTTGGTACGCAGATCAAACTCAAACTCAATCTCGAAGATGTTTGCGAGCACTGCAAAGGTACAACAGCCGAGCCAGGTCATGAACTCAAAACATGCGAAACCTGTAAAGGGGCCGGGCAAGTAACCAGAGCTGTGCGCACAGTTTTTGGTAATATCCAGCAACAAACCGTTTGCCCAGACTGTCATGGCAAGGGCAAAATTCCAGAGAAGACCTGTACTGTCTGTCACGGCAAAGGCACGGCCAAAAAATCACAAGAAATTGACCTCAAAATCCCTGCCGGTATAGATGATGGGGCAATTATGCGCATGCGTGATCACGGCGAGGCAATGGCAACTGGCCTCAAGGGAGACTTGTATATAAACATTCGCGTCAAACCACACAAACGGTTTACGCGTGAGGGCGACTTAATCTTGTCTGAAGAGCATGTGGGCATGGTTGGGGCAACAATTGGCACAGAGATTGATGTGGACACGGTTGATGGCCCTATGCGCATGAAAGTACCTGCAGGCACGCAGAGCGGTACGGACTTCAAGTTGTCTGGTCATGGCGTCGGCAACCCCAAAGGCACCTCCCGTGGCGCGCATATCGTGACCATTATCGTGGACACTCCAACTAAGCTCACCAAGGAACAACAAGAGCTGCTTGAGCAGTTCCAAAAACTCGGTGGCAAAAAAGGCTTCTGGGCGTAAACCACCCAAAAAGTCTTGTGTTCGTGGCCTTGCTATCAGATAATACTCAGCAATGAGACGCAGCCCCTACACCCCAACGAACCAAAAAGGATTCATCCCTATGATGATCTGTTTGGTTCTCATCATGCTCGCTGCCATAGTATTCGCCTATATGCGCGTCCAGGCTGCACAGAAGTAACTACCGTACTATTGATAATTTTGTATATTTATGCTATTATAAAGGCACGTTAAATCATAACCGCAATATGTTCTTGTTTTCTAGTGGTTTTAGAGTATTTTTAAAAAGCAATGAGCAAATATCAAGTAGTTATCGGCCGAGCTGAACCCATCGACATCGTTGGAGTTGCTTTGGCTGTGCCTGCAAAAGTTGATACTGGTGCTTTCCGCTCATCGATTCATGTTTCAAAGGCCAAGGTCGTAAAGCACGGCGGTAAAGAAGTCCTACAGTTTGATATTCTTGGTCACAAGTGTGCTCCTGTGCCTCGTACAATCACTGTCGATACGTTTGATCAGCTTAAGGTACGCAGTTCAAACGGTTCGCTATCCAAGCGCTATGTCGTAACACTTAAGGTTAAGGTTGGCCCCAAGGTGTTCAACACAAGTTTTACGCTCGCCGATCGTTCAGATAACGTGTTCCCGATATTGATTGGTCGTGATGCGCTGAGTGGTCGATTTATTGTTGATTCAGCTAAAGCAAACGTGACTCGTCACAAGCTTGCTAAAGAATATGGCATATCAGTAGATAGCGCCGAGGACGAGGAGTAGCCATGCGCATTGCAATACTTTCGAATGGCCCAGGCAATTACTCAACCAAGCGCCTCAAGGAAGAAGCGCTTTTGCGTGGTCATGAGGTTAAGGTCATAAAATACAAAGAATGTTACGCAACGATGGAGCAGAATAACCCTGCGGTTCGTTATCGTGGAGAACTGCTCAAAGATTTTGATGTTATCATCCCTCGCATTGCTAGTAGCATGACTCGATATGGTACGGCTATTGTGCGACAGTTCGAAATGCAAGGTGTGTTCACTACTGCCAGTTCTATCGCAATCGTTCGGTCTCGCGACAAGCTCCGTACGTTGCAGCTTCTTGCTCGTGCGGGAGTTGGCATACCAAAAACCGTGTTTACTCGCAGCCTCAATGAAATCGAAGATCAAATCGACGATATGGGTGGTTTCCCAGTGATTATCAAGCTAGCACGAGGCACGCACGGTAACGGTGTTGTGTTGGCCGAAACCAAAAAGGCTGCCAAGAGCGTTATGCAGGCCTTCTATGTCATGGATGATGACGGCACGAACATTTTGCTGCAGGAGTTCGTCAAAGAATCAGCTGGTACAGACATTCGTGCATTTGTTGTGGGCGGCAAAGTAGTAGCGAGTATGATGCGTCAGAGCCTTGATGACGACTTCCGTTCGAATATTCATCAGGGGGGTGAAGGCACTATAGTCAAGCTCACCGATGAAGAGCGCAAGACAGTCCAGAAGGCCGCCAAAGCTATGGGCCTGCCCATCTGTGGCGTTGATATCATGCGTTCAGCACGCGGCCCGCTTGTGCTTGAGGTTAACTCTAGCCCTGGCTTCGCGATTGAGAAGGTGACTGGTCGCAACGTTGCTGGTCAAATCCTTGATTACATTGAGCAGAACGCCAAGGGTAAGCGCCGCCGCGACCGTGTCGGTGCTTAGGCATATCAAACGCCAACACGCTTGTGCTAGACTGGCTGTATGTCTGCACTAATTATTATTGGCTTGATTGCTGGAGTGCCGCTGCTTTATAGCTTGTTATTCCGAGTTAACGCAACGGTTTTGTTTGTTAGTGTCGTGGGCGGCAACTTGCTCGCGCAGCAGTTTAGTGATGACGTCAGTCTGATAATTGGGAGTTTTATACGGAGTGGAGACTCTGTAGTCATCGCACGTATGTTGCTTCAGTTTGTACCCATTGTACTGATGCTGTTGCTCGCGCGTCGAACCGTAGGGAAGAGTGCTTCCATGTTACATATCGTGCCACTTATATTTACGTGCGCAATGATTGGAATCTTTGCGTTGAGTTTTGTGCCTGGAGCTATCAACACGGCATTCTATGCCAGCAGCATTGGCGTACAAATACGCCAAGCAGAGAGCATAATCATCGGTGCAGCGGTGGTTTCTCAGCTCTTGCTCATTTGGTCAACGCAGCGGCCAGAGCATCACAAATCACATAGGGGCAAACACCACTAGGCAGACGTTGTATTACTGGACAGGATTGATTGGTGCAACTGGGGCAGCCGCAGCTACAGGTTGGCCAACCGGTGCAACTCCATCAATGTATGTTGTGTGGTCAGCGATAAATCGGTATGTTTTTGGTCCAAACCAGAAGATGTAAATTCCGAACGTTATCATGACGAGTAAAATGTTGACGAATAGGAACCCAAGCACTTCGCCGTATCCAGCAGAGTATTGAAGCTTTCTACCATCAACAGTGAGATTGTCCATAATCCATTTGTTCATGTAGTTAAATGCGATAGGCCAGCCAAAAATAGGGATGTATGCGGTTACTGCGGTCACGATTGTGACGATGAAATAGTCCATAGGTGTACCGCTAAATTGAAATGGTTTGTTGCCTTGTTGCATGACATTCTCCTTGGGAGGGGTTAGTTTACTCTATGATGTAGCGTACAGCTTTTGCTTATAAATGTCTACGACTGGCACTATGACATTGACTTTTCGTGCAAAATAAGGATAATGTAAGGAGTTATTTTCAGTTAAGGGCCAGTAGCTCAGCTGGTTAGAGCACCTGCCTTTTAAGCAGGGTGTCGTGGGTTCAAGTCCCACCTGGCCCTCCAAGATAACAAGCAGGGTAGACCTGCTTTTTTTATAGCTTGATTATGCCAGAATTTGACCCAACTCATCCATTGCACCAAGGCGGCGGTCAGCCGGATTTATTTCTGCGTCATATCGATGAACACTTTGCTCGAGCGGGAAAATCAGTCGAAGACATTAGTGACCCAGTCGCCCGGCTGTGGGTGTTGTGGACACTCATTGGTCAGATGGATGCCATGGCCAGAACCAACGGAGGCGGCCCTGGGGGTGAACCAACCGTAGAAGATGCGAAGCGTCACCAGGTAATGGCGGTATGGACTCACGAGTGCAGAAGAGTCTTGCCAACACATCGTCTTGAAGACACGGACCGTGCAAGTATGCAAAGAATTATGGACTACCTCGCCGAGGACAAGCCCATGCATGCACTTCAGGATGTGTTGGATGTACGTGATTGGATGCCAGAATTTATGCATCCTGATGTCAGGTTTGATTTGCTGCGAACTATCTGGGAAAACTCAACGGATCTTCACCAGAATGATTCATTTAGAGGTATTATAGCCAGTTCGATGATTGCCGAAACGATGCCGGGTGGCGAGGGACATTGTGACAACGCCGAAAGGCTTCGGAGGTATCACTCCCTGGTACCCGTGGATGAGAAATTCGAACGTGTCGTTGAAGACTTCTTGGCTGACTGCAGACTCGGTATGACATCCGAGCGCTCAGGATATTATGACGAAAAACCTATTTCTATTATCGCGCTGTGTGGTCTGGTAGCTGAACGCAAATACTCTGATGTTGCGCACATGATGCTTGCGTCCGGTGAGCTAAGTTTTGATGATGAGTTTGTGCTTATCGCAGCCCTTGATGACTAGCCACGACGTCCCAAGAGTGTCTGCCCGCAGGTGGGCGGCAGCCTACTCCAGCAAAATAAACACCTAGTTGCTACAATGAAGGCATGAAGCTATATCTATCATCATATCGGCTCGGGAATCACGCAGATAAGTTGCGTGAGCTAGTGGGTAAGCCAGGTGCGCGAGTCGCGGTGAGCATAAACGCAATCGATTTCTCGACGGACACAGAGCGTACAGCTGCTGTACTGCAAAGAGAGCTTGATGATATGCGCTCATTGGGGTTTGAAGCCGAGCAGTTGGATCTGCGCGAATACTTTAAACGTGATGATATTGTTGAGAAGATGGCTCAGTACGACCTTGTTTGGTTCAGTGGTGGCAACACATTCATCCTAGCGAAGGCATTCAAGCAAAGTGGATTTGACGCGGTGTTTGAGGAGCTGATTAAACAGGAAAAACTAATCTATGCAGGCTATAGCGCCGCATTTTGTGTGTTACCTAAATCCCTGCATGGAGTTGAGCTTGTGGATGACAAAGACATAGTGGCAGACGGCTATGAGTCGGGAGAAATTTGGGAGGGCGTTGGACTGATAGATTTCTACCCAATCGTACATTTCCGTTCAGACCACCCAGAGTCAGATGACGTTGAGAAAGAGTATATGTTTGTGCGTGAGAATAATATGGCGCATAAAACATTTCAGGATGGTGACGTCTACATCGTGGACGGCAACCAGGCTGTGAGCCATACCTAACGCTTGTGGTTAACTACACTAACTCAGATATAATTGACACATGGCAGAAGCATTTCTCGACGAACGGGTTGTGATACAGGCGCAAGACGCGTCGGTTCGTACGGTGGTGCGCGAGGGAAGTTTGCAGGATTTACCAGCCTACATGGCCGAAGAAGGCCTGGCGAATAGCAGGGCATTTGTGATTACGGATACTAACGTCAATCAACTCTATGGTGATGCTATGCAGCAGGTTCTGGGCGATGCGGGCATCGAGCCGGTTATGCTGGTGATGGAAGCGGGCGAGCAGCACAAGACGTTTGGGCAGGTTGGCAACTTTTTGCTACAGCTATCGAATGCTAAAGGAACGCGAACAGAACCGATTATTACATTAGGTGGTGGTGTCGTGGGTGATTTGGGTGGTTTTGTTGCGGCATCGTATAACCGTGGTGTGCCATTGGTGCATGTGCCAACGACATTGCTTGCGATGGTCGACTCATCTATAGGCGGCAAGACGGGTGTCGATCATGGTGGCAAGAACAAAGTCGGCGCTATTTATCAACCAGGGCTAGTAGTGGCTGACCCGGATGTGCTCGCTACACTCGATAAGCGTGTATACACGGAAGGTTTTGGTGAGATTGCTAAGTATGCAATTCTAGATGCGAGATTTTTACCCGAGCTAGAAGAAGTCGCATCTACAATTGCAGAGTTTTCTATAGATAGCCTGGATATCTTGAGCCATATCATTGCACGCTGCGTGAAGCAGAAGAGTGATGTGGTGGCGGCCGATTCTCATGAGCAGGCAGCAGGCGGTCGTGTGCTCCTGAACTATGGTCATACACTTGGACATGGGCTGGAAGCAGCTGGAAACTATGTGGAATTGCTGCATGGCGAGGCTGTTTCGATTGGTATGAACTTTGCAGCTCAACTTGCTGTTCAGCGAGGAGTAGCTGCCCCTGAATTGGTGGATAGACAACTACAGCTCCTCGAGGCGTTAGGATTGCCCACCAGATATTCCGGTGACGCATCGGTGTCTAGCATTATGAATCACATTGCGAGCGACAAAAAGAATACCGGGTCAGACACAACCAATTTTGTGTTGCCGGCTGCACCGGGCAGTCTAGCGGTCAA
>CALMSM010000165.1 GCA_937872425.1 uncultured Candidatus Saccharibacteria bacterium | reverse complement strand
ATCAAGCGGGCGTCGGGCGAGGCATCAACCTGGGGTGGCCGGCGCAATCCGGCAGGTGGACGACCGAAGGCAGAGCAGGCGAAGCAGGAGGTGAGCGAGTGAAAGTTACGTACACGGTACACGACAGCTACGTTGGCACGCAGGACGGCAAGCCCACGGGCGATAGCACGGGCACCGTGACCGACAAGACGACACAGGGACGGCAAACCATTGACGCCCTACGCCATGACAATATGCTCACGGTCGGATACCATGAGAAGGCGAAAATCACGGTGCATAGCATCGAAGACTAGCCACCAACCTACCGCACGAAATCAGCCCGCCATCATTCGGCGGGCTTTTCGTTGCCCGGTTCCGTCCAGCCGCTACCATCCCACTGCCAACCATCCGGCACATCTAGCGCAGCGCGTGCGCCGAACTGGAGAGCCTGCGCCTCCAGTTGCAGCCGGTCTGCGGCTTCCTGAATCCTGCGCATGGCGTCGGTAATGCGCTCCGGTGCGTTGATGCGTTGTGCGCTCATAGGTCGTTTCTCATCTTGCTCAGGTAGCCACGGTTGGCCGCCAGGAACGTGTCAAGCGCACCGGCAAACGTAATCATGCCAACCACGTCCGCCGCCGTGATGCCCAGCGCTTCCACATCGGCATCGGTCAACTCGTCGGCCCCGGCAGAGTTATACCCACGGTCGAACCATACAGCCTGCAATGCTGCAATGTCGTCTGCCATATCCGCAAACCTAGTTGCGGAATCCCTGGCCGCCATGCCGAACTTCTGTTTGTTGGTTGTCATGTTTCCCCCTATGTCAGTGTAACCGACTTTACTGTGCCGCCGCTATCCTTGACGTTCAAAACGTAGTTGCTGCCACTGCTCGAAAACCATACGACAAGATAGCCCGTGGCGGGCGTAGCCGATGGCGTAGACCCAAACACGCCATGCTGCGTGGAGCCTGAAAAGCCAACCCACTCCGCATTCATATTGATATAGTAGGCTGTACGATTACGAATAACCTCCATTGACGCGCCGCTTGTGCTCCCGCTCACTTTTCCTTGCGCTTCAATGATGGTGCGTGCTTCATAGCTGCTGTCCGTGTCCGTGTTTACATACGACCTAACATACTGCCTGGCTACTTTTGTGCTTGTGTTATAGGTGCCGAACAACCAGCCAAAGTAATTCGTAAAAATATCGCTAGTGTCTAAAGGTCGGCACCAGATAACACCAGGGAACGACTCTGAACCGCTCGTCATACGCACACGCATTCCACCAGAATCAATGCGTATCGTATTGCCATCGCTGTCGGCGCTATAGAATTTCCCATCCGTGCCTATTGTCCACTGCACGGCACTGCTGTTATATCCTGCCATGCGCCCGACGCCGCTGTCATTCCAAATTTTCAGCCCGGTCGTCGGACTGGCAAATGTGCCGGTGCCCTGATAGATGCCGCCCGACGTGCCGATGGTCAGCGGCTTTGTGAACTCCGCACCCGCCGACGCGTTGAACGTGAAGACAGCCGAGCCGCCCGAATCTTTGATGCTCAACACGCCCGCACCGCTCAGGCTCACCCGCTCCGTTGCGTTGACACGAAACGACAGGTCAGTGCCGGACAGGTAGAGTGACGTTGTGCTGCTGCCCGTCTTGCCCAACCGCAACGTGCCGGCTGAATCATCCCACAGCATGTACGCACCGCGCGCAGAATCGCCAATCACCACGTCGGACGGGTCTAGCG
>CALMSM010000164.1 GCA_937872425.1 uncultured Candidatus Saccharibacteria bacterium | reverse complement strand
GGAGCGTTCCTGGAAGCATTTTTGCCGGGAACTGTCAACAGCCAGCAGCAAATCTACATCCCGTCGGACGTCGAACCTGCCGAAGAAGATTTCTTGGTCAGGTCGATCCCCGGTGTCGACTATTTCGACCCACTCGTGCGCTCGGGTGGCATCGATTTGCTCTTGACCCAGGACGGAGACCTCGTCATCACGCCTGACGGCGACGGACGCCTTGCTATTGGGCTCACCAACCTGATTCAGAAGGCGCGCCTTGCCATCGGAACGCCCCGTGGCTCGCTTTTGCACCACCCCGAGTACGGTATTGGGCTACTGCCCGGCACGAGCACCGCTGACTTGACTGCGAGCCAGGTTCTAACCGACCTCCAGCAGCTTTTCAAGGGCGATCCGGGCTACATCGGCGTCCAATCTGCAGGCGTCCTGAAGAAGGGCAACTCGATGCAAGTCCGCGCATCGATTGGAATTGCAGGTACGGGCCAGTACGTCCCGATTTCGGTCGAAATCAAGCGCTAACGGGTAATCTAGCCAGCGGCCTGGGGTCGTTTGCTATAATCCCCTAGGAGACCTCCATGTCAGAAATTCCGCAGCCCAGATCTTACTCAGCCATTGTCGGCGAAATGGTCGACGCCCTCTTGGCGCGTCTCGGCCTGCCTGCCCTTAAGGTCGGTTCACCGGCCCTGAGCATCATCGAAGCAGCAGCCCAGAGCGACTTCCGGTCGTCCCAGGACATCTTCGGCCTTCTGAACTCGATGTCGCTCGACCGTGCGACGGGCCAGGCCCTCAAACGCATTGGTGACGACGAAGGTGTGATTCAGATTGGCCGCACCGCAGCCAGCGGGACCTTGACTTTCGGGGATTCCAGCTTCACGAAGATTTCGTCCTCCGTCTACCAAGGCTTCGCCGCTCCGATTATCGGCAGCACGACCATCCGTGTCCAGGATGCCTCGCTGTTTCCTGCTACGGGCTCGATTTACATCGGCCGCAACACCGCGAACTATGAAGGACCCCTCGCCTACACCGCCAAGACGAACCTTGGCTCGTATTGGACCCTGACACTTTCGACCGGTACCACGAAGTTCCACAACCTGGGTGAGACCGTTGTCGTTGCCCAAGGCGGCAACCGGACTATCCCCGTCAATACCGTCGTCAGCACTGCCCAGGGTAATGCTGGAACCGCCGTTCAATTCTCTACCACATTTGCGGCAACAATTCCAGACGGCGAAACTGAAATCGCCAGCGTCCCCGCCAGCGCACTCGAAGCAGGTGTCATTGGTAACGCCGTCGTTGGCAGCGTGGTTTCATTGGTCTCTGCGCCGTTCGCCGGAGCTACCGTAACGAACCCCGCTCCGTTCACGAACGGGTACGACACCGAAGATGACCAGTCGTACCGTGAGCGCATCAGGCAAGCCCGCCAGTCGCGTACGCGCGGCACCGCGCTCGCCATCCAGAGCGGCGTTGTAGGTCTGACCGCCCTCGACGAGAACAAGCGCATTCTGAGTGCCTCGGTCGTCACCAAGGCTGGCGAACCAGCGGCGCTGTACATCGATGACGGTACCGGCTACGAAGAAAAGACCGAAGGAATCGCCTTCGAGGTCCTGGTCGAGAGCGCTGTCGGCGGTGAGCAGTACTTCCAGCTTGCCAACGGACGTCCAGTCACCAAGGCGTTCGTCCAGTCGTCCTTGAGCGCCCCTTTCAATCTGTCCGACCTCTCGCGTCTCGCAGTTGAGGTCGGTGGCGTACTGACGACGCACGTATTCCGACCGGCTGAGTTCAGGTCGATTGGCAACGCTTCGGCCTACGAAGTCGCTGCCGCAATCAACGCCGACCCCGCCCTTTTGTGGACGGCCAGGACGTCTGCCTCGGGCACCAAAGTCGTTCTGACCGCCAAGGCTGACTCCGACGAGCAAATCCAGGTCGTAGCTCCCAGTGCAGGAGAGGTCGATGCGAACGCCGCCCTTGGCTTCACTTCGCTCCTCGCCGATACGTTGTGGCTCTACAAGGACGATATCCGCCTGAACAAGGACGGACGGATCGCGGCCATTGTCACCAAACCGAACTCGCTCTGGTCGGCCATCAGCGCTGGCGCCACACTCAACATTTCGGTCGACGGAATTGCCGTTGCCGTGACTTTCAATGACGTCGACTTCGTCAACGCAGGCACCCCGTACGTCGTCGTCAGCCAGGCCAACGACCTCGCAAGCTGGGCCAAGGTCTTCAACCTCAAGATTCCTGGTGTGACCACCACGGTCTCGGGCTCGTCGCTGGTATTGACCTCCAACCGTGGCCGCAGCGCCGCTGCTTCGCTGTCAATCACTGGTGGGACGACCTCAGCCGCGTTCTTCAGCGATGTCTACGCCGTCGGTGAAGACCAAGACTATTTGCTCGACCGCAACCTGGGCCAAATCAAGCTCAACGTCGCCCTGCTTCCTGGCGAGCGCCTGACTGCAGGCTCGTTCTCGACTCGCAGCTTCGTCGAGTCCGCGACAATGACCTCTCTCACCATCGCCGCTGAGGCGACCACGGTCACGGGAGAATCGGGTGCCGAGTTCTGGGTTACCGTCGATGGTAACAGCACCCTTGTGCCCACCCTTGTCGGTCCTGGGACTTCACTTCAGGTTACTCTGAACGCCAGCCCCTCGTGGGGTAAGCGGGTTCGGATTGAGTCTGGCCTGACTGCCAACATCTTCGAAGGTGTTCGCGCAGGTGACTGGGTAATCCTCACGGATTCCGGCCTCACCATCGACAACCGTGGCGCGTACCGAATCGTTCGCGTGCCCACTGTAGCACCCTATTCGTGGCTCGAAGTCGAACAGCCCACCGCTTGGGCTGCCACTCAAGCGGCCTTCAGTGCGGTAAATGGCGGTCTCAAGGTCGTCCGTACGAGTGCAGTCCCCCAGCGTGTCGCGCTCCTGGTTGCGGGCAATCCATACACGCCAGCCACCATGGCCACTGCAATTCAGTCGCAACTTCACGGTGCAGCCGCTTCGACCTACCGTACGGACCGTGTACGTATCCGTACGAACACGTTCATCAATGGAGACCTGGCTGTCGTTGCCGCAAACGTCGGTGGCACAGCACTCGGATTCCCGATTGCTACGCCTGAACTGTCCGGCATCAGCCACCTGGCCAGTGCAACTGCTCAGCAAAGCCAGCGAGGTACCCCCTCGTTTACAACCTATGCTCTCTCAAGCGTAACGAGCACTACGGTTGTCGACTACGGTTCGGGTACGGCTCCGAGCAGCGGCTCAGTAATCGAAGCTCTCAAGTCAAAGCCCGAGAGCACGGCTAATACCGGTCCTCGTTGGGGCAACGACAATTTCTTCACAACCATCACTTCTCGTACCGGTACTGCACTGACTCTTCGTGATGCTGTTGCCAAGCAATGGCTGCCGGAACAGCGTTTCATGGCGATGTCCCCATACGCCATCAGTGCTCGTGACCAACTCGGAATCGTTCTTGATGGGGACGAAATCACTAAGCGCTACACGATGAACATGTACCGCAAGGTCAAGCCGACGACGAACACGTACGGTGCGGCGAATTTCATGACCGACACGGAAAACTCTGGCGCCAGCTTGGCCCAAGCCTTCGGCATCGCATTCAACTGGACCGACTTTGCCGTTCACATGAAGGCTCGCGCAAAGGCCAACGGTATTTTGTGGCGATACTTCAGGCATGGTTCCGAAGGCAACTTCGCCCGTGTCGGATATTCGTACCCTTCTGCCGCAAACGCCGCAGTCGGAGCCACAGTCAACAGCACGGCAGCCACGTTGACCAACATTAGTGTCGGCCTCGCTTCGGGTGCGGCGCGAGCAATTACCTCACTGCGCAACACAAGCTACATTGGACGTGCAACCACGGCGCTCGACGCACCGAACCTTTTGTCGACGTATACCTATTTCTTCCACCTGCCCGTCGCATCAGGTGCGCGTGAAATCCGCATCGGGTATGCCTCGGGTGCAGGTGCCCGTACCGGCGTCGTCACTGGCGGCACGTCGGGCGCTACGGCTACGACCGTTTCTGACTCAGGTACATACGTCGTCGTTACAGGCGTTGCAGGCAGCTTCTTCGTTGGGGAGGCACTGACCTTCGGTGGCGGCGGTACCGCAACGAGCACGACAACCCAGTACGGCCACACCACGATGACTCTGACGACCCCTGGAGCTATCGACCATGGCCTGGTCGTTGGCGACCCGGTTTGGTTGCAATCGACTGACGTCAACTTCACGACGGGCACGAAGGTCCTCACGGCTGCGTCGGGTACGAGCATCAGCTACAACGACACGGCGACAACCACGGCTGCAATCGCTGGTGTGCTGACCATCAGTAAGGACCTCGGGGGAGAGGTCAGCTTGTCAGGAAGCTCGGCTGTTTCGGGCGATATCATTTCTGACACTCCACAGACCACTGTCGGCAAGACGCTCACTCTCGCCAACGACAAGGTCACGTTCCAGGTCCCCACAGTAGGTGCGACTTCCACCGCTATTTCTTGGACACCGGTCAACCCGACCGCGCTCACGATGTACCCGTTGAATGCTGCCGCCAACTCGACCTCCGCAATCATCGCGTCTGTCGGTGCTCTCAACACGGCCATTGCTGGCTTTGAGTCGACCGCAGGGACGATTTCGTGGGCGACCTACGAAGCTCCGGCCAACGGTCTGGGCAACAACAACTCCGGCGTCGGGCCCTGGTATCCACTGAAGGACGGTCTCAACTTCGTTCAGGTGACCAACGCCCCCGTGCTGACCACCGACAACTTCGAGTTCACCTTCAAGGACGCTGTTGAAGCGACTCTGGTGGCCGGTGCCGACTGGATTAACGAAGACGTCAGGTTGGTGCCCATCACGTCCGCGAACGTCGTTCGGTTCTTGAACTCGGCCGCAGTTGGTGGTCTGTTCAGTGGCGCCGAAATTGCTTCGGGCCTCCAGGCCGCCGCTCCTCAAATCACCACGATTTCGGGCGGCTCGGCTGGCTCGGTTCTCGCCGTGGGCGGCTCGGCCAACGCAACCACCGCAGCAGTCATCGGCAACGCGTCTGTCGCTGGAACGACGACCATGGTCGCCACAGTCTCGACTGCTGAAGCTGAAGGCCTGACTGGCGGAGCGTGGGTATCGCTCGACAACGCAATCGTTGCACCCAAGAGCGTTATCGCCGGTAGCACGGCTCTGGCGGCCATCAATGGCACCGGCCTTGTTCATGTCTCAGGTTCCAAGCTCTGGAAGTATTCACAGGACGTCGTCAATGCACTGACGACCGGCCAGAACTGGCACATCGAAAAGCAGGGTCCTTTTGTCGCATACGTCTACAACGGCGCAGCCACCCTGAACGGCTTCTCTTCTGTCCGTGAAGGCGACTGGGTAGCTATCGACCCTCGAAGCGCTGACTCGACCTACGCTGCCAACGGTACAGCCAATACGTTCAATCGCGGCCTCTTCAGGGTTGTTCGGACTGAGACCTCGACGAGCACGTTCTGGATTGAAAACCCCAACGCCGTCGAAGAGAACGCCACGGTCGACGTTGCGTTTTTGGACTACGACAGCATTCTGCCTGCTGACACGCTCGTCATCAACACCGCTTTGTGGGGTGTCGAAAACATCGGGTCCTGGACGGTCGCTCGAATCAACTTCGGCAACCAAAACCAGTGCTACCTCGACATTTCTACGAAGGCTCCTGTCGGTGCTACGGCAGGTGCCCTTGGTTCTTCGAGCCCGCTCGTTCAGGTCTACGAGTCCGTACCGGGGCGCCTCATCAAACAAATCCAGTCTGTCGCTCCCAACGGCACTGCGATGGATATTCGGTTCAGTACTTCGGCTGGCTCAACCAAGGTGAATGCCGGTTACGGTACTGTCGTTACCGTACTCGACAAGCTCGAATTCCCGACCGTGTCGGCCGTTCCTGGCACCGACGGATACACCCACAGCACAGGTCTGATTGAAGAGGCCAACCGGGTCGTCTACGGCGACGAGTCGCAGTCGAGTACTTACCCCGGAATCGCCGCTGCAGGTGCAGCAATCAACATCAGTGGGCCACTTGTCCGTCGTATCACGGCTTCGCTGGCTATTCGCACCCAATCGGGAGCCTCGTTGCTCGACGTTCGCGACCAGGTCCGTTCGGCAGTCGCTGCAACCATCAACGAAACCAAGGTCGGCGCTTCAATCGCCATCAGCGACCTGGTCTCTGCCGCCCAGTCGGTAAACGGCGTCGTTGCCGTAACAATCCTGAGCCCTACGTATGGTAGTGGCAGCGATTTGATTGCAGTCCAGCCGTACGAAAAACCGCTCGTGTACGACATCGAGCAAGACATCCAAATTAGCTTCGTTGGGGACTAACCCACAACAAAAAGGAAGTAGCTATGTCTGTTCTCCCTCCCCTCTCCAAGACCTACTCGTCTCGCGGAAACCTCCCATTCGGCTCGGTCGCGTCAGTGCTTGAACTCGGCCGGTCTCAGGCCTTCAACCTGATCGAACACCTTCGCGACACGGCGGCAGGCGGCGCCACGTCAGGCACGCGAAACGCCAACAGCGTCTGGACCTACAAGGGCAGCAGCAACGGCTCGACGTTCAACGTCGGAGGCTCCGACCTGATCGCCGCCCAATCGGACCTCAACTGGGCGTTCGGTGCGCGCTCGTGGTGGTGGGGAGAGAACACGACCCTCGGATACCAGATCGTGATCGACTGCTACGGCTCGACTGCTGACCTCGCCAACATCATCGTATGTCCGATTGCGACGCCGTTCGCTGGCACGCCGTCGACGAGCGTCCGGCCGGTCAACCTCACCGACGAGTTCTGCTGGAACACAACGAACACCGGGAACAACTCGATCACCTTCCAGCCGGACGCGACGACGGGCGGGTCCAATTTCACGCACTTCTGCACGTCGACCGATGGGCAGTTCCTCTTCTTCGCGACTCGCGCGGGGACGGGCAGAGCCAACGTCTTCGTTGCGTTGATCAAGACGACCGGCGTCGTCACTGCTCGAAACGTATTCCTCGTTGGGCATGCTACGGTAAGCGGTCGAGGCGCGCCGGTTCTGTCATCGCTGGCGAACGTCGCGACGGGGTGCGTCGGTCGGAACGCGAACGGCGTCGCAATCCAAACGACCGGTGGAATGGTTGGCCCTCGCGCAGGTGGGTCCGACGTCTACGGCGACGGCAAGCAGATCACCGACGGCGTGTCGGGCCTGCGAAATCTTCGGGCTTGCTCAGTCGTCGGAACCGCGACCGGAGGAGTCGGTGCCGAACGCGGCGTGCTCCCTGACTTCTACTGGTGCCCACCTGACACGATCGGCACCTCGATTCCGAGTGCGGCTGCGCAGACCCGCACGATTGTCGGCGACCTGCTCGTGCCGTTCCCTGGCGTCGTCATCACGACTTAAGGAGAGGAAGTCATGCCCGATCTCGCCGAGAGCGCCTTCGACTACTTCGATGAACCCTTCTACGACTATGGTACCGACACGCCGGGCCTCGGCGAGAGCGCCTTCGACCTTTCCGGGCAGGCTGAACTACCGCCAGGCCCGCCGCCGAGCACGGGCTTTTCAAGCCCCACGCTCATTCCGGGTCCGTACTATTTGGACATCGTGTTCGTTGTAAACCTGGCACTCCCTATCGCACTTCAGGCCGCCGACCCCGCCTTTTGGCGATTCGGAACGGTTTCTGACATCAAAATCACCGCAACAGGCGTCACGACGGTAGGTCTCAATACGATTCGTGTGTTCCACACCGAACCTCACAACGGGGACATCCAGACGGTCTATTTCCCGTTGAACGGTATTGTTTCCGTGGACGGAGAAGCTTTCAACCTGGCGAGCGCGAACTTCACGGCCGTTGCGCTCGCACCGGTCTTCACGATTCTCCAGTCCGTTGACGTACGTACGGTACGGGTAATCTTCAATGAAGCAGTGACCGACGAAGCCCTGGTCGCCGCCAATTACTCCATCACCCCGACTTTGCGGGTCCATTCGGTCGCACGAGTAGACGCCCGGACTTATTTGTTGACAACGGACACGCAAGTTCCAGGAACGACTTACGCTCTGACTGCAATCAACGTCCGAGATGGTAGTGTCAATATCGTATGATTTCATCTACCTTCACAACCGGTTCGTTCAGTGTCGTCGGCGCCGAGTACCGTGCCGACGCAACTGTCCGGGTTCTATACTCGGCTGACCCCCGTCAGTCCAACCCAGCCGGTTCGACAGACGGCCTCAACCCCACGAACTACGCTTTAAGCGGCCCAGCGGTCGCTACAGTCGCAAGCGTGTCGATTGTAGGCGGCGACCCCCAGGCGCTCGACTTGCTGCTCACAGCACCCCTGCCAGCGGGCACCTGGACGGTCACGGTTTCCAACGTCCAGACACCGAGTTCGCTGTCGCTGTCGACTAATTCGGCCTCGTTTGTCGTTTCGGAACAAGCCAACCTCACTGCGCTGACCGCCGGAGCCGAAGAAGAGACCGCCGACAGGGTCATCCGTAAGCATCTGAGCCCGGCCCTGGCTGGTCCGAACTGGGACGCCCTAATCGAAGCGCTCTCGCAGGGCGACACCATCAATTGGGACAACGCACGTGCCGCCTTTGACCAGCTTTTCAAGTCCAGTGCCAGTGGCACCTACCTGGACCGCCTCGCTTCCAACGACGGACTCCTTCGCCCCAAGGACCTTGGTCTTTCTGACGAGCTTTTCCGCCAGCTTTCGATTCGCCTGACGAACGAAAAGCTGACCCACAATGCTCTTCGTCGAATCCTTGAAGTGTTTTACGGTCGGGACGCATCAAGCGCCTGGGTCGACACGGCTGAAGAGGGCCCCTTCGCCCTGACTGACGGCGACACGCTCGATTTGCTGTTCGACGAGCAAACCGCCGTCCCCGTCACGTTCCATTCGGAGCAGTTCACCACGATTTCGCGTGCAACCGCAACCGAAGTTGCTGCGGTCATCACCAAAACGCTGCTGGACGCACGAATCGACGAAGGAATCGCCCTTTCGTTCGTAGACCCTATCACGGGGGGCTCGAAAGTCAAGATTTACAGCCCCTCGCTTGGCCTCAAGTCGTTCGTCAGGGTTATTGGAGGTACGGCTCAGCCCGCCCTCAAGTTCTCGACCCACAAGGAAGTCTACGCGAGCGACATTTCGGGCTCGGGGTACTCGTGGGTCTTCAGTACTCCGACCCAGAACGTCACCCGAATGGTCTTGACGACCGTCGGAGTACCGCTCATCGACATCACGGGCCTTGAAGCCGGGGACTATGTCGTCATCGGACCTACCGCGACGCCGGTTCCTGCGGGAACGTACACCATCAGTTCAGTTTCGTACCAGTGGAGCGGCATCAACTTCGTCCAGACTCTCGAACTGGCCTCCGCTCTCGGTACTGTGGGCTCCCAAGCCCAAGTTAGCAACCTTGCTTACACCTTCTTTGCGCCGACCAAGAAGACGACCCTCAACGGCGACCGGACCGTCGTCGTTGCCCAGTCGACTCGCGGCAAAATCGACGTGCAATTCCCCGCCACCACCCAAGCAGTCGGTCGCGAGCCTGGACTTGCTGCGTACGGCCAGGAAGGTACAACTCTCGAAATCAAGCGCTACGTGCGCGACAGCAACGGGAATTTGACTGTCGAGCTTGAGACGCCAACCACTCTGACTGTCGGGTCGTCTGTCTGGATTTCAGGTCTCAAATCGGTTCGCACCAAGCCCTGGGTCTCGGCAGGCACTCCGGGAACCTACCCTACGGTCGCAATCAGCGACGGTTCGTTCGGTACGACCTGGTCGGCCACACAAGGACCTCCGGACCCGCTCAACGAGTATACCGAGGGCGTGGTACTTGACAACAGCGATCTCTTGCTTGTTGGTGGCACGCGCAGCGGTACTTCACGCCAGTCGTGCAACCGCTTCCGGCTCGTAGGTACGAGTACGGTCACTGACGGCTCCGAGGCCGCTGGGGCTGTACGCAGGACGTACCAGTGGATTGACACGGCCGATCTTGCTGCCGCTCGCGTAAGCCATGCGACCTCAAAACTCTTGGACGGTCGAGTCTTGGTCACTGGAGGGAATTCGGCATCTCGCTTCGGGGCCGACACCCAGCAGGACTCCGTTGAGCTTTACAGCCCCACCTCCAACGTCTGGACGGCTACATCTGCGATGATTAACGCTGACGCTGGCGGAACGGGAGAGCGTCAAGACCACACCCAAACCGTTCTTTCAAACGGCAAAGTACTCGTGGCCGGGGGCTCTTGGAATGACGGAACGGCTTCTCAACGCACCCATCTATTTGACACCTATTCGTTGACCTGGAACCCCTACGATCCAGCGAGCAGAATGGCCGAATTCCGTACGAATCACCAGGCGGTTCCGCTGTCTGACGGTCGTGTGTTTTTAATCGGTGGACAGACCCTGGGTCGCACCCACACCATCAGCAATCTGCTGGGGTATTGGGCCATGGATGACGCCTCAGGCACGACCGTGACCGACATCAGCGGAAGTGGCTTCAATATGACCGTCACCGGGAGTGCGCCCATCATTGACGGCAAAGTCAATCGGGCTCGCGATTTCGGCGGTCTTGGTACAGCTACCGTGGCCGGTTCTGCGCCCGCTACAACGGCCTTGCTCGGCTCCTGGACGGTTGACTTCTGGATTCTGCCTCCTTACGGGGATGGCGTAGTTGTGGCGTACGGTGGAACTACCGAAGTTCTCGCAGACAACACCCTCATGGAAGTGGGCGTGACGGCAGCGGGCCGAGTCTTCTGGCGTTGGGAAAACGGCGCAGGTGTTGATGTTGGAGCGACCCATTCCAATTCGCCTGTCGTAGGCGATTTTTCAGGAAAGGGCTGTCACGTTGCTGTTCGCAAGACGAGCGGAGCCACGAGTACCGTAGACGTGTTCCTCAACGGGATTTTGGTTCAGACCTGGACCGGCCAGGCGAACCCCACGGGAGGGACCGCTGGTGCATGGTACTTGAACCGAGCCCCAGAGGGGGGCGGCGGATACCGAGCGGCCGTAGACGAGGTTCGTGTCAGCACCGTAGCTTTGTCCAATGAAGAAATTGTCAACTCTTACTTGCGTACCAAGGGCTGGGTATCGACCGGAGCTTTCGCTTCAAGCCAGACACTTAATTCGACCGAGCTTTATGACCCTACGACTACGACCTGCAGTCCAGGACCCCAAATGGTCTGGGCTCGGGCGTTCCACAAGGCACTCAAGCTCTCGGATGGCAGAATCCTGGTTGTCGGCGGAACCGGCTATCGTCGAGACCGACCACTCCCCTCCTTCGACATTTCATTCCCCGACCAGTGGCCCAATAGCGGCATCGCGGAATTTGAAATTTGGGACCCAAAAACAAACAAATGGTCGGTCGCCGGTACGCTCTGCCATCGCTGGGCAGACCCGAACATCGTACAAATCGGTTCAAAGGTGTGGATTAGTGGTCCCAGCACGCTTTCGTCCATCTCTTACGAAAATGGTTCGACGACATCTGAGGGCGGCCTGGAAATCCTTGACTTGACCACGATGAAGTCGACCAGTCACTTTGTCGGCTACGACGCGGCGCGTGACCGTGGCTTTGCAGTCGGTGACATCGGCCTGTTCGTCGGCGGCAACGCTGCCGGAACTACCCACACGACGGCCGATTTGCTCATTCCTGGCGCCGACAGCATTGGTGCAGCCGGAATCAACGACAAGCTCCACACGGTACTTACTTCATCGGCAGGACTCTTCACTGTCCAGACGCCAGAGCACAAGCAGTTCTGCTCGAATTTTGGTGATACTACCAAGACCGGTGGCCTTACTTGGTCCTCGACGACGGACTCGTACGCAGCCGCCGCAGCATCGAACTCGTACCCCATCAGTCTCGCTGCCAGAACCTCGAACGTCACCACCGTGACGGTACCTTCTACGACGGGCCTGGTTGCCGGTCAACGCGTATTCGTCAACTTCGCGGGTAGCGTCGGTATTTCGGCGGGCCTGAAAACCATTTCGTCGGTCACGGCCACGACGGTTTTGTGGGCAGATACCGGGGCGGACGTGGCGAGCGGGTCCGTCAACGGGGCTATCAGCGTCGACCTCAATTCAACTGCAAGCGTTTTGTCTTCTGCTGCGGCGACTTCCACCATCGAAGGTCCCTACCTCTACGACGCTGACGGCCTCGCCGTTACTGGAATCACGACCACGACAACCGTGGCTGTACCAAAAGGTGTCCGGACGGCGACCCTGAGTGTGGCCTCGACTGCGGGCTTCCCCGACTCTGGATACCTCGTGCTGGCCTTTGGAACGAGCGCCCAATCGAAGCCGATCCGCCTGATTCAGAAAATCAACTCGACCTCTCTGCTCATCGACTTTGGGTTCCTCCCCGAATCGACCTACGCGGTCGGAACGTCGGTCGAGTACCTGGCCGACCGTAACGCGTTCGTGGTCGATGGCGACGCGATGTTCTACGTCACCGCAAGTGCTGCAGGTCGGGTGGCCGCTCAGGTAACCGCCCAATCGGCTGCTGCGGCAGGTATCGACGTGGACTTCACTGTCAAGTACCCAGGCGACAGAGGTCTCGGTGGCGAGGGGTATCCGACCGAAGCCACTGACAGCGAGCCCAAGGTCAGCGACGTCACAAAAATCTGGGGTGAGTAAATGGCACGCTCAAAAACAGTCACATCGGCGGGCGTCATTCCTTACCTCAACGGCAAGGCTTTTGGACGTGTCAAGGGCTTCCAGTTCACTTCGGATACGCCCAAGCAGGCCCTGTACGGACTCGACTCGACAGAGCCTTTCGAGTTGATGCCGACCACGACCAGAATCAACGGCCGAATTTCTATCTACCGCACCATCGGCGACGGTGGCGCGGAAGGTGCGGCCCTGGCCGCTTCGTACGATTTTCTCGCTCGGGAAAAGTATTTTTCCCTTCAACTGGTTGAACGTGGCAGCGACTCGGTAATCTTCGAAGCGATGTACTGCACCGTCGTACGCCAAAGCTGGTCGGTACCTGAAAAGGGCATCATCACTGGCGAAATCGAATTCGAAGCACTCGACTGGTCTAACGAGACTAAATCCGCTCGGTAATCTAGGGCCAAAGGAACAAAATCATGTCAGTAATTCGCCAGCAAAATTGGCTCGGTCAGCAGCGCGTGGACCTGCCCCATCTGCGTTCGCTTGAATCGGCTGTAGCGGCGGACTTTGACGTCCTTGTCGGCCAAGGCATGGCCGGTTCCAAGGCCCTGGTTGTTCGTGGCTTCGAGATGACCGGCGTCGCTGTAGGTGCCCCCGCGACCTCTCTTGCGATTGTGACCGCTGGCGGTATCGCCTTTAACCGCCTTGCCACCGAGGCAGGCACGTTCCTGTCTGTTCCTTCGGACCGTGCTGCTGAGACACTGAATCCGGTGACGAACGGCAGGGTCGTGGGTGGCTGGGTGCTCGGCGCAACGAACTACGTTGGCTTGGGCTATGTCCGCAGCGCTGACGTCTCGACGACCGACCTCGTTCAGTTCATCAGCACCTCGACCCGCCTTGAGTCTCCTCGCCAAGTCCCGCTCGGCAAGACCCTTGACTACCAAATCGAAATTGTTGCGACGCCGTTTAGCTCGCAGACGCACCTCGTACCCATTGCCAAGGTCGTCCTCGACGCTTCCGGCTTCGTGGTTTCGGTCGAAGACGCCCGTCCGCTAATGTTCCGCTTGGGCCAGGGTGGCGACAACCCCCAGGCTCTGTCCTCGTTCTCTTCTTGGACTCGCACTGAAGGTTCGACGACCGTCGACAACACCCTGTTCCAGGGCGGCGACAAGACCATCACCAGCCAGAAGGACTGGATGGACGCCGTGATGACCCGCATCTGGGAATCGGGCGGTGGTGAACACTGGTACAGCGCAACGGCCGACCGCAACGTGGCTCTGATTACGTACGGCCCCACCCTCGGTAACGGTGAGTATTTGTCGTGGAACCTCGGTACCGAGACCCTCACGTACCAGGGTCTGCGGTTGCTGTTCGACAACTCGACAGCCTACAGCAATGACATCGCCAGCGGCAGCGTGGTCGGCCTGAAGGCCGGTGAAGTGCTGTACGTCGATGCGGACCGCACCAAGTTCTATGCTGCGGCCTGGGCCGCGACTACAGCTTACGTTGCCGGAGACATCGTTGTCAAGTCTTCGCTGGCGTATGAAGCGACCGTCGCTGGTACATCTGGTGGTGGCGGTCCTTCAGGGACCGGCGTCGCAATTGTTGACGGCACCGTGACCTGGAAGTATGTAGGACCCGGTGTTGCCGGTGGCCTTGTCGCCACAAGGGCCGCACTCGCAACGCTCGGAACCGGTTCGCCTGCAGGTTCGCGTTGGATTCTCGCGTGGCGCCGGGCCGATCAAATTTTCGTACGTGGCTGGAGATATCCTGTCGGAACGCTCTTCACGCCAGCGAACACGGCCGCGCAGGGCGTGCTCAAAATCACCCGCGACTACGCAGGTGCTACCGTCGCAGGTCTTTCCAGCCTCAACAACCCGGTCGCTGTATCTGACCGTGGCGGCACCATCGAGACCGTGTCGAGCAACGCCGGTCTGCTCGTCAACCTCGCTCAAAACGCCTACGCTGCGGCCTGGACTCCTGACGGCGCTGCTCTGTTGGGTGCGGGCCTCGATGCCGTCGATAGCTGCATCGGCGTAGTCGGTTTCGGCTCTGTCAAGTCTGGTATCGGCATTTTGGGTATCGCTACGAGTGCGAGTGGCGCGGCCTCGCCTACCGCCTGGGCTGGCTCGGGTGTCGTCGGTTGGGCGACCGGCGGTGCAGGTGTCTACGGCGACGGTGTCAAGGTTGGCGGGCTCGGTATTGGCTCTTCGTCAACCGCTCCTGCGTCGGCCAACACGGGTGTTCGTGGACGCGGCGCGACGACTGGATACGGAGTCGTCGGTATCGGTGGCGACAACGCCGCTGCCGGTGGCGGCTTCTTCGCGGGCGGTCACGCGGGAGCCTCGGCTCTCATTGCGACCATCAAGGACGTTGCGGTCCCCACCGGCCAGGCCGCTCTGAAGGTGGGGGCGTCGACCACTGAAGCCGCTATATTCAAAAACAACACAACGACAGCGTACACCGCCACCTTCGAAAACACCGGGGGCGGCAGCACGGCGGGTGCAATTGCGGCTTTTGGGAGCCACACAAATGCCGTCGCGGCGGTAAGTAACGTCGATGGTATTGCAATTACAGCCGAAAATCAGTCTGCAACCAGGGCGACTATTTCTGCCGTTAACCTCTCGGGCGGACCAGCGTTGAATCTGGAAACGTCGGCCGGTGCGTCTCTCAACTACGTCAACTCGGCTTCGAGCGGAGCCGCCTTCGCGTCCGGCAAGGCGATGAAGAAGTTGTTGGCGGGGACCGATTTTACTCACGTCATTCCTAGCGCGAACGTACCCGCCTTCACTTACGACCTCACCGCAACAACCAACGGCATCACTACAGGCGTATTGACGGGTAGCGGAAACTGTGCATTCATTACTACTTGGACCCTGCCCCTTAGGGCCGTCATTACGAGCGTTCGGGCACGCGTTACCCACACAGGTACAGGTGCAGGTGGAGTTACGGCTGCCACCGCTGAAATCTGGAAGACCGTTCAGGTTCCCGCTGCCGCTAATGGTAGCGGCGTCGCTGGGTGGGCGAACCTCGCTGCCTTGACTGGCGTCATCGCACTCGGTCTGAATGCGACGCCGACGTCGGAAACCCTGACCTTGGCGGTCAATGCGACCGCGAGCAACCGCACCGTGAGCGCCACGACGGACAAATTCACCATGGCGATGTCGATGACTGGTCTAATCAGCAGTAGCTATCAGATTGACTGGGTCGAAATCAACTACACGATGTATGACACCTTGGCAATCTAATGAGCTACTTCAAACGAGTCGACCTGAACGTGATGTACCCCCACTTCGTGGACGCGTGCCAAAAACTGCAAGCTGCATGCCAGGCTAGGGGCGTGGAGTACTACGCGACCTCGGGCATGCGGACCATCGAAGAGCAAGAAGCGCTCTACGCCCAGGGCCGTACGAAGCCTGGCCAAATCGTCACAAAGGCCCGTGGCGGGCAAAGCTACCACAACTTCGGTATTGCCATGGACTTCACGTTCGACAAGGACCTGACGCGTGCTGGGCTCCAACCAGACTGGTCGCCAGAGTCATACGTGATTCTGGGCGAAGAAGCCGTCAAGCTCGGCCTCGAATGGGGTGGCGTGTGGAAGTTCAAGGACTTGCCTCACGTACAAATCCCGCTCAACAAAGTCGGGCTCACGCTCGCCGACCTCCAGAAGCTCTACGCAACTGGCGGATACAAGGCGGTATTTTCCCGCCTGGACCAGTTTCGCTGGTAATCTTGCTTCAAGGAGTGACCAATGGCAGGTAGAATTGTTCGTGAAATCTCAGCAGCAATCTCGGCCGCCGGGGCCACTGGAATTACTGTCGGCTCGACCGTGGGGTTCTACGAAAAGGCCTATGCGTACCTCGCAGCCGGTGGACAGCCTGGTGCGACGGTGCAAATCACCCGCGTCGTCAGTGCCACCGTCATGCAGATCCGTCAGGTGACTGACCCTCGTGGCGGTGGAGCCGGTTCGACGGCCCAGACAACGGGTGTCAGCAATTACGGCACCCTGAACGCCTCGGCGTATGCTCCTGGAACCATCACCATGCCTGAGCAGGTCGTGATGAACTCCAACGACAAGCCGCTCGATTAAAATCGCGGCATTTCTACCAAAGCGGCTTCACAGGCAATAATCATGCTGTTGTATCCCAGGTCCAGGACCAGGTGCGAGTCGATTGGCAGAGTTGTCTCCCGTAGAGGCGGATCCAAGGGAGTCATGACGTACGTCTTGACGGCGTCGTCCCGCTCTTGAAGAGGGTCTGGCGGCTCTAGCTCCATCCGAAAGGATATGGGAAAATCGGGAGGTCTCATTAAAGCCATGAGCCTGGGTGCGGCACCCCGGACTCGCTTCAGCCCCATCGTCGGAGCGCTGTGCCACCAACTCCCAAACGTGATGATGTCCACGAACAACTGGCCGCGCATGCCGGGGAAGTTCGCCATCAACAGGTGTCGCAAGCTTTGTACGTCGTGGGGAGTCATGTCTACCTCGAAGCCTTGAAGACAAAAAACGCACCGCCTGACTCGCCGTTTTCGCGAGTGACAGTCCAGCCCTTGAGGCGATACTCCCCCTCAACGTTCAGCCAACGCGCGTCCCGCACAACACGATGGCGTTCATTTACCGAGAGGTCTTTGTATGTGTCGAGAAGTGCCATTGAGGCCACGATTCGATTTACGACTTCGCCCTGGTAGAACGCCGCCTCGCCGTTACTGGCATTGATATTCAGCGCCAGAACTTCGTTGAAGGCCGAGTAGACAAAGTCGGGGATCAATTTGTTCCTGAGCTTCAGGGCCTCGGCAGGTGTCATTGGTTCAATCATCGGGATTCCTTGAATACGGCGGCGTAGCGCCTGGCGGCCTTGAGAAGTTCTCGATTGAGACGCTTGCCTCTTTTGTCGTCGAGGTCGTCGTCGCAAAGTTCGCAATTTACGAACTTGAAAGCGGCGCGGCGAAGTGCGGCAGCCGCTTTGTAGACCTCGAACTTGCGTTTCTTCAGAGGTCGGGCCATTGGTTCAATCATGGCGAAATCGGGGGTATGGTCAGCCCATGGCGCTGAGCGAACGTGTCAAGAAGAGTTCGCATTTCCCCGGCCGTACAGCCTCGGTCATGCGCACTCTGCAGTTCCGTCAGAAATCCACTTTCGAACATGGCGTCTGAAAAAGCTCCCGAACCGCGAAGAGCTTGAACGATGGCCAGGTCGTCAGCGTTGCGACCTTCGAACGAAGCGAGATAGCACTCGTCCGAAATGAGATGCCCGACGGCGCATTTGAGTCCATCCGGACCTCGATATCGACATCCAGCGAAGACCGTGTCGCCTGGGAATACCTCGGAGGAATCGATTCTGCTCCGTTTGAAGTTTTGCGATGCGAGTCCGAGGTATGCCTTGTCGAATATTTCTTGAAGTGTCATGGTTCTCTCTTTTATCAGATTCCGTCGACCCACACAAGGGTCGACTTGGCGCGGGCAGCAACTCTTCCTGCCCATTCATAAAAATCAGTAAGCGACCGATCGCTTTTGGCCTGATTGCAATTCCTGCAGCAAGTAACGCAGTTTTCTACGGTATACCCAATGCGGTTGTCTAGCCTGTCGATACCGTTCACTTCAACTGCCTCTGTGCTGTTCGTTGACCTGCGAATAGGGAATCGGACAGTCCCGTTGGCTCCACAAAAGAAACACGGCGACAGCGATAGTTCATCAAACTTCTCGCGAGGCAGGGCCCATTCTAGTCCTCTTTCACGAGCCCCTCTTTCGTAGCTCGAAAGTCTCCGATTAAGTACGGAGCGTTGGGGTGTCAATCTCAACGACCTCTTGCGGGTACACCCGCAGGTCCGGGCACGACCGCCGTGGAGCAAGTTGCTAAGCGAGATTTCGGCCGTCTTACCGCAATCACACCGACACAACAGATAACTGGCGTTGTGCTTGCCACACGCTTTGATGCGAGCCTCGACCACAAAAAGCATGCCAAACTGCTGCCCGACAACCTTAGCTACGGCCTCCTTGGTCTGATGAGCGGCTTTACATCTCTTGTTGCAAAAGAAATTTACCTGCCCCTTTTTCTGCCGAGCCCGGACCTCTTTGGCTTGTTTTCTGAATGATACGGAGCAGAACTTACAAGAGACTTCAACCATATTTTGCATTTTTATCCATCACAGTCCAGAGACGAAGTAAAGATTACAACGGCTCCGCGTCACCGCGACGTACTCGATGTTGCACTCTTCCTGCGAGGCCTTGCCCTTGCGGCCCGGGTAAAGGGTGTCACGGAGGACGAAGACGGTCTCGGTCTCGCGGCCCTTGGCACGGTGAACCGAGGACAGAACCACGTTGGCGGCGTTCACGTCGTCGGCGAAAAGGTTCTCGATGCGGGCGACCAGTTCGGCGACCGAGGTCAGGTCCTCGCCGAGGACGTTGATGGTCTCGGCAGTGTCCTGGATTTCCTGGACCTTCGACTCGGCGGCGTCGGCGTCCTTCGAGGCCATCATGACCGCGCGGGACTTGCGGTCAGCCCATTCGCCGACCTCCTTGAGGAGTGCGGGCATGGTCTTGTGGGTGCGGGAAATCTTCTTGACGAGGCCGATGAGGATGGCACCGATGTCGCGACCCTCAATCTTCGCCCGCTTGCCGGTGCGGAGGATGCTGAGGCAGGTCCGAACCAGCGGGGCGTTCTTGCGCGAGAGGATGAAATCCCCCGGCTTGACGGCCTCGGCGAGGGCCTTGAACTCGATTTCCTTGATTTCGCCCTGAGGAGCCGTCGGGGCGGCCATGTAGTCAGGAACGAGCTTGGCAGCGTACTCGACGACCGACTTGGGGCAGCGGTAGGTCGTGGTCAGGCCGAGTTCGGTGGCCGTCAGGGCGGTCTTGAGGCGGTCGATGGAGCCCGAGTCGGCGCCACGGAAGGCGTAAATCGCCTGGCGGTCATCGCCAACCACCGCGATGCGGCCCGTCTTGCGGCAGACCCCGCAAGCAAGGCGAAGCTGAGCAGCGTTCATGTCCTGGGCCTCGTCGACCACGACCATGTCGAAGGAGGGGCGGACCCAGCCGTTCACGACGGGCAGGTAGACCATGTCGTCGAAGTCAATGGTGCCGTCCCGCTTGGTGGCCGCGAGCTTCATAGCCGCCGAAGCCATGCGGGCGACCTGGTCGACCGTCCAGCCCTCTTCAGCCCACTCCTCGTCGGGGGTCAGGTCGAACTGGGTGGCGATGTTGACCAGTTCGATTTCCGACGTGGGGAGCATGCCCTTGGCCTTGGAGGCCAGCATCGCGACGAGGCGAACGATGGGGTCGGGGCAGGTCGGACCGGCAGCCTCACGAGCGAGACGCTGACCACGGGCGCCGTCAAGCTTGACGCCCGACCAGTTGCGGAGGACGAGGCCGAAGCCGACCGAGTGAAGGGTCTTGGCCTCAGCGGCCGGGTTGCGGAGCTTCGACTTGAGTTCCTCGGCGATCTTCTTGTTGAACGCGGCGAGGAGGATGCGCGACTCGGGGGCGAAGCTGATGGCCTGGAGGATGGTGGTGGTCTTGCCCGTACCGGCGCGAGCGCGAACGACGAGGTTGCCCTTGCCCGACTTGAACCACCCGAAGATGGCTTCCTGCTGCGTCGACCACTGCTTGGCGTTGGTGTCGTTCATGGACACCGTTATACGCCTTCATTCGCCGGACGTCAACACTAATTCGTTAGATGCAGTCTTCGTCGTCAACGTGACGGACTTCGACGATCTCGTCATTTTGGCAGTCTTTTTGCCAGATCTCGCACACCCGGCGAGCGTTCCTTTCGGTTGCAAATAGTGCGATTAAGCTTTTCTGAACTGTTGACATTGATGGACTCCTTCATCTGCTTGATGACATCTGGCCAGCACTTCTCAAGAAAGGCGTTGACCTGGCCGTACTCTTTCTCGCACACGACCGTTTCCCAACAGCCATTCGACAGCCAGTCGACCAGGACTTCTTCGAGGTCTTCACTCCTGAAACCGTTCTCCAGGTACTCAGGTACGGCATCGGGACTGAATCGACACGCAGCCGATTTCGTCCACGAAGGCGACGAACCAGCCAAAACCGCCCCTTGCGTAGCGCCAGACTTTCACGTCGCTCATTCGTCGGATTCCTTTTCGACCCAGGGCTCGACCCACTGAGCGTCCACGTCGATGTAAGAATTGGTGGGCATGAACTCGTTGTGGTCAGAGAACAGCGACAAAGTCAAGACCCGTACAGCCCGGTCGAGGTCGAAGGTCGGCGGTTCGCTCTCGTATTCGTAATTGCGACCGGGATACCTGGTTCCCTCGTGCTTCCGCTTGACGGAGAACACCCTGGCCTGCTTACCGAGAAGCTCGGGGCACTCCTGAAAGTGCATCGACCTCTTGGAGCCACCCCACCCATCGTTTTTCCCACGGACATAAGCAAGCTCTCGAACAGCTTTCTCGACGTGTTCGGCAGCCAGTGGTTGCGAGCCCCACTTCGTACGACCTGTTGCCGCGTAGCAAGCGGACTGGAGCTTGGGCCAAAGCTCCGGGTCTGACTTGATTTCGACCACGTAGTCCTGGAGACTCTTCGGGTAGCCGAAGCGGAGGATTTTTCTGGGGACCACGATTCTGACAAGAGAGTCTTCCTTTACTGCGCTCTGAACGTGTTTTCGAGGAGTTCCCATTCTTTTTCCTTCCCCCTGTAGACGAACATGAGACCGACCTTGTTGGTACCGTCGTCGACCACCAAGAACGCGAGGTCCGATGCGGAGTCTTCAATCACCCAATAGATGTCGAAGGCCTTGACCGGCTTGGTCTTTTCGATGTCCTTCTTCATCATGGCCAGGCGCTCGGCCAGGTCGAGTCTGCGGGTGATTTTGACGTCCAGGCTGGCGTCGGGGATGTCGGGAGTACCGCCATCGCCACGAAGGCCTGCGTCGGCCTGGATGCCCGCGTCACGGCCACGGTCAAGAACCACCTTGCCGCCAGCCATGACCGAAGACATCATCAAAAATGGCACCAGTACCGCTACGAGAGTCGACGTCTTCACTTTGAGCCTCCAGACCGCTTGAACTTCACCATCTCGCCCATGATACGTGAACGGTCAGCCTTTTTCAAGTTGTCCACGAACATTTTCCCGTCGAGGTGCTCGCACTCGTGCTGAATCATCTGAGCCCAGAGACCGTCAAAGACGATGGTCGTAGGACGCAGGTATTGCTGCAAAAACTCCCCAGACCCGTCAGTTTCCAGGACGTCGTAATCGACCTGGACTTTTTCGTATCGGTAGACGGTCTCGAACATCCCGGGCGTGCTGAGGCAGCCTTCGAGGACGGGCTTCATCTTCGCACCCTCTTCTGGGACCCAACAGGGGTTCAGGAATGTCTTGCGCTGGCCGCCGATGTGCGCAGTGACAACCCTGACCGGGAAGCCGATTTGGATTGCTGAGAGCCCCACGCCACCGGCCTGGTCCATTGCCGCGAACATCTCGGACACGAGCTTGGGGTTGACGGTCGTGACTTTTTCGCTGACCTTCTTGAGTCGGGGGTCAGGCCACAAAATGATTTTGAACGGTTCGCTCATTGGAGGCCCACCCTGAACTTGAGCTTGTTGAATACGCTCGTGATTTTGTCAATCAAGATCAAAAGGGCGAGTGCGGCCACCAAAACGCCCAATGCTACATAGTAAGTGAAAGTTTCCCGATTCATCAAATCCTCCAGCAAATCTCGATTTGCTTCTTGAAGCGCGTAATGGCCGTGTACGCCCAACGACGACCTTCGGGCGAGTTCGGGCGCAAGGATTCTTCGACGACAACGATGCCCGCGTTGAACTCACTACCCTGAGATTTGTGACATGTCAAGACGTAACCGAAGTTCGCCGGTACGTACGCGGGGCCCTGGGGGATTTTGTTGGCGACCCCGTACTTCGTGGTCTTGAAGTTCCAGACGGCACGCTTGATGGCGTACGACCCGACCTCACCGTTCGTGCCGAAAACTTCAGCGTCGACCACGATTGCTGCCTGCTCGCCTTGGAGGGGGCAATCAATGTCGACTTCCAAGAAATTCATGTACTTGGATGCGTTGTTCTGGTTGTCTCGGACGGCGATCGGCGCGACATTCACGGCGCGCGGCTGGGTGAGGATGGGGACGATTTCGCCGTTGAAGATTTCCAGTTGGTACGTGTTTTGCACGACCAAAAGAGGCTCCCCTTTGCTGATTTGGTCGGAAGGCAGACCCAGCTTGCCACGTACGCCAGCGTTCAGGGCGTGCCTGGTGGCGTTCCGGTGGCAAATGGTCGCACCTTCCTGCTCGTAGAAGTACTTCGCACGCTCAAGAAGGTCGGAGTCCTTGACGACTGGCAGGCTGCTCAGGGCTTCGGTAGCCCACTGGCCCAGGCGAACATCCATGCTGGCGCGGATGATGGGCGAATCAAGGGCCTGGCGGTGGATTTCGGTCAGGGTCACCTTGGAGTGCGCGGGGAAGTCAGGCGCAAAGACGCTGAAGTCCTTTTTCTTGGAGTCCATCTCGACGGGCGGTAGCTGGAAGCCGTCGCCAATGAGCACGAGGTTGAGTTCCAGGTTCTTGCAGGCCTGGTAGACGTCCGCGAAGACCTTGAAGCCAACCATGGAGGCCTCGTCGACCACCAAGAACCCGCATCCTGGGCGCTCAATCAGCCCTGTGTTGCGCCTTTGGAACGACAAGGCCCCGGTCTCTTCGTCCTCTGCGACCTCGTACAGCCACGAATGGATGGTCTTGGCTGGGCAACCTGCAGCCTCACGTACGCGAACGGCGGCCTTGCCAGTGGGCGTGACGACGAGCATGTTCTCGCCGTGCTCTTCCTCAAGGGAACGTACGAGCGTGGTGTTGTGCGTAACGATATGGCCATTGGTCAAGAACAGGCCATCTTCGGATTCGACCTTGATGCAGACGTGCTCGCAAATCCGTGTAGGCACTACATCAACAATGTGTCTGCTTGGTGGGTTCTTATGCGAGAACTTCCAAGCATTTGCCTTTCGGGAGAGCCTGAAGGGGTTTTGGAGGGTTTTGACGTTAACTGAAAATTCCCCTGGACGAGTCGCTGAGGCAGAAAGAACGGTGACGCCACCTAAGGACTGAACCAGAGTCGAGATGTCTTGAGCCAGTCTAATCGACTTGGTAGAAAATCTTGTTCTGTTTTTGTTGCAGGACCCGTCACTGTCCATCAGGCCTTTGAGAAGGTCGAGCTTCTGGTCAATACTCCCAAGCAAATACATCTGCGGAATGAAACGGTCGGGGCTCTTGAGTCCAGCAAGGCCAAGAGTTCGCATAGCTTGAGTAATTCTATTTGACCGTTGAGTGGGGTCGGTGAACCGCCACTGTGGACAGACAGGTGCTCGGTTGACCTTGATGACCATCCCGTGGGGCATCTTGCTGCGAGCAAGCTCGATTAGCTCATACTCGCTGTCTGGCAAGCAAAGAGTAGGGGTCTTGCCGAGGCTCGTGCCGTCACCAATAAATAGACCCAGAAGATACGGATCGAGAGGAAGGGCCTTGTCATCATTTTGGACGGGGTCGCAAAGAGGGACGCTAAATCGATGAATGCCGCATTTCATCGTCAGCCCCTGCTCAACAATTTCTCGCAAAGTTAGTACAATTGGCGCCGCCCCGTTCGCTCTGCGTTTATGTGTCCAGACAGCCCATAGATGCTCAAGGTCGCACTCCACCGAAGTCCTGTCTCGGAAGACGACTCGGTAGGTCTGTCGCAGACCTTGTGGAAAGACGCCAACCACCTTGGTGGACTTGCCATTTTTCCCCAAAACAAGGTCTCCGGGCCGCAACCAGCCAATTTGAGCGGGTCCGTTGGGTGTTTGCACGAGTTGGTCGTACGCCAGAGCCTTGCCAGTACCTGCATACCCGGCAATGACCGCAATGCCGCCACCTTTTGGGAAGTCCTTGGCCAGGGCCTTGACACTCGCAAGGGCTTCTTCTTGACCTTGAGTAAGTACCATTAGATGGCGACCTCGACTTCGAGCCTGTTCCAGAACTGAGGATTGCTGTTCTCGCCGGGGTAGCCGTGCGGGTTGCAGTACACCCGGAATCCGTGCTTCGAGATGTAGTCCATCGGGTCGTGGGTGTGGCCATGGACCCAAAGCTTGGGCGGCTTGAAGAATTCGGCACGGTTCTTCAGAATCCCGTCCATGTTGGCACTGAAGAATACGTTGGTGGGTTGACCTACCCAACGAGGCCCAATGGACTCGTCGGTTGGGTAGTGGTGAGACACGACCAGTGAGACCTCACGGGACATCAAATCGGCGACGAACCTTTGGTGCTCGGCCTCGATTGACGTAGCGGAGTCAGAAATCATGTAGTAGTCGCACCATTGCGCCTTGAAGGCTTCGTTCTTGCAGTCGGGGTACCAAAGGGTACCGCCAAGGACGTATGGAAGCTTGCCACCCGGACGAACGTACATCAGGTTGTGGAACTTCGGGTCCTTTTCAAGGTCGGCCAGGTACAGGCTGGCCTCACGGATGGAGTACTTCCAGTGCTCGTGGTTGCCGGGCGTGTAGATGACCGACCCGTAGCGCGAGCAGAACTCCGACAGAATATGCTCGAACCGCTTGGGATTCTTGAGGTTGTAGATATCCCCAGCCAGAACTAGGGTCGCGCCTGGACTTGTGGCTACCTTTGAATCGAGGATACGCCAGAACTGGCTCTCGTCGAAGTTCGACAAGAACTCGAAATGCAGGTCGCTCATCACGTGAAGTTTCATGGTTTTCCCACCACTACGAGTTCGCCGCAGCGCTCGCAAAAATTGAGTCCGCGCCCCTTGCGGTCCAGTTGTTCGTCCCGGGGAGTAACAACCCACAAGACGTAGTAGGGGACGGGGCGAGTTGTCACGATGCCCGCCAAGCTGGTAGAAACGGTACTGAACCGTTCTGGCTCGTGGCCAAAAATCAGGCATTTAAGTCGTTTCCACATTACCATCCCCAGACAAGAACAATCCAACCTAGCTGATACCCGAAATTCACGGCGTACGCAAGCGTCACGGCACTCGCTACAGGAACCACGGCGGGCCTGGTTCTATTAGTCCATGTTATCACGGCCACTACGACCCCATAGCTATTCTTGAGGAGCAAGAACACAGTCGGACTGAACTGAATCAGTACGTCCATCAAGGGGTTGATTTCACGGGCGTCCCCTCGGCTGACATAGATGGCAGTCGTGACTGAATCGAACAGGTTGAAGAAAAGCAACGCAGCGAGCATGAGCCCGGTCAGAACGTCATGTCGCAGTTGGATCTTCATTTTTGGACCACTCCGGTGCTTCGTAACCTGTAGCCGATTCGCTTTCGAAGGTCCCCAGGTTGTCAAAGCAATCGGGGCACAGCATGTCCGTAGACAGACCGCTCATCATGACCCAGTCAGCGTCAATCGCCTCTTGGACAGTCCCGAAGTATTCCGCACCGCAATCGTTGCAGTACGTGTTCGCTGTCGATTCGCTCATTTGACTTCTCGACTTGTCAGGTGCCATCCGTCGCAATACGAGCACTTATAGGCACGCAGATCTCGCCTGTGTCCTTCTCGTCGAGCCTGGCCCTCGTGGGCAAACTTCAGCTTTTTGCGTGAGCAGCCTTTCCACATTTTCCACGCCTTCCATTCGGCCATTACTTAAGCTCCTTCGAGCCACATGACGAGCAAACCGTCAATGTCTTCTTATTGTGGCTGAGGTACACACTCTTGGTCGGCTGTCCGCACTTCGGGCACCCGTTCGGGACTGTGACGGTCACAGTCACTTCAGGGGCGGGCTCGTCGGGCTCAACGTAGGGCCCCATCGAAATCTCGCGCTCGACCTGCTTTTGGAGCCTGGCCATCTTTCGCTTGAGTTGGTGTATTTCGCGCTTTGCCTCGGCGAGTTCCTTGTTCTTCTTCTTCTCTTCGGCCTCTGGACGGTGCTGAATTTGCCGACGCTTCAAGACTTCTCCCTGGGTGGGACCTATGGACCAACAGCTTCCAACACGATGTTCCACTTGTCGCCGTCGTGTGAAATCTTGACGACGTCAAACGCATTACTGCCACAGTCTAGCAGACCGGGTGTGTTAAGGCACGTCCTAAGGAGGTTCTGAACGACGTTCCGTGCCATCAAGGTCTTGGGTTGGCACGGGTCGCTCGAAATAGTGACTTCGTACCGAAACTCGTAGTCATTGACCGGGGTCTGCTTGAGTGTCCGCTCCATTTAGTCTCCAAACAGGGACACGAGGTCTTCGGGCTTGTCTTCGTCGTCGGAGTCGACCTCTTCTTCGAACTCTTCCTCCAGGTCCAGGACCTTCAGTTCGGCAAGCTCACGCGCGAGTTCCGCGATGACCCTCTTCTTGGACGCCTTGTCAACACCTTTTGGCAGCCATTCGGTGAACACGTCGAGGCATACCACTTCAAATTCGTCAAACGTCATTTTTCAAGCTCCTTGACAAGCGCGAGTACTGCTGAGTGAAACTTACTGTTGGTGAGGCCCAACGAAGCCCGGTAGCAGCCAGGTATTCCACAGGCCGAGCCGTCGACCATCAGGATTTTGAGCTTGTCAATCGCAGCCTTGAACTGTTCGGGGTTCTTGGGCTCGAACCAGGCGAACATGCCGTGGTTGAAATCCACCTCGCGGTCGATGATGTGGTCTTCCAGGTACCCGTGGAACAGGGTCCGGTTCGAATAAAGCTGGACCCTGAAGTCGCGCTTGACCCGGTGCTCGACACCTTCGAGATTCCGCATGGTGGCGGCCACGTGATACTGGCTGGTCGTTGCAACCCCTGAAGTGTTCTGCTCGACATAGCGCGTAGCCAAATCGGCGATTTGCGCGTCTTCGGTCACGAGCCAACCTACACGGGCACCGGGCGAACCGAAGAGCTTGCCAGCGGACCAGACACTTACTTTGTGCTTGGGGGCGATTGCGTTCCATCCGTACAGGTCCTGGTCTGCGTACGCTGCATCCCAAATGTCGCACTTGGCGGACCAGTGACTCTGGTCACCGTCGGGGTTATTCGGGGCCGTGATTACACGAATGTCTTGGCCGACTCTGGGGTCTAGCGGACTTGCAAACTCCAAATGGCTGTTGCGGGCAATCGTGGGGTACGAGGGCCAATGAGGCGCAGTGTGGGTCAGCCATTCAAGTCTTCCATCAAGCCTCATGAGGGCGTCAACGGCCGCATACAGGGCCTGCTTGGCGCCTACCGTGACGACGATGTGGCCGGTCGGATGGCGCTTACGAAGCTCCGCCATCAGGTCCGGGCCAGGTACGGTGTCTGGGTATGACAAATCCGCCGGGTAGTGCCTGGGGTAGTACGGCGACATGACTTCGCGCAACAAATGCGGCTCGCCAATCGCGAGGTTCCACCCGTCGGTGGACCGCGAGCGTACAAGCTGGCTGTCAGCGTTCCAAGTGTCCATTATTTGAACTCCACGGACACCTTAAGCCCCACTGCAACGTTCGTCAATGAAAACCCGCCGACAACCGGACTTCCGCCTATCGCCCAGCCGCCCACCCAGACGGGCCCAGCGAGCCTACGTTCGACTTCCAGGCCAACCATGACCGGAGTAGCCAACGGCTGGTCAAAACGCGGTGCAGCACCAGCCAGGAGGCCTGCGCTCCAATTTGGCAGCACGGGCTCGACCATCTTCTCGACGATTTTCTCTCGTTCGACGACGACCTCCTTGACGACCTCGACGACCTTGACCTCGGCCTTGGTCTCCTTTTCCTTTACGACCGTGTCGATGTTGCGCTCCTCGACTTCCTTTTTGGTCACAGTGCCGTCCGGGTCCTGGACCTCGGTCTTCTCGCGGCGCCAGCGGTCGACGACCTGGGTGTCCTTGACACGGACGACCTCCACGCGCACGACCTCCTTGACGACCACGACTTCCTTGGCCACCTCGACGACCTTGATTTTCTCTTCGACCTTGACGTTCTCGGGGCCAAGCTTGAGATTGACGGCAAGAGCGATGCCGATCGCGATGCCGATGACCAAAACGGCGGAACCGAGTCCCGCCATACCGCGCTTGCTGATTTCCATTTACTTGCTCTCTTCTTCGTGTAAATTGATTTTGTAACCGTCAATCATTCCTTCGGGGATATCACGGTTTGGGTAACGGCGCAAGAGGTCGTCGATTTGGTCGTTCAGAGCAACGTTGCCACGGTAGGCCGTAGCCCCGAGTTCGTCTCCATGCGTCAAAGCCTTGGCGAAGTCGGTTCTGGCGGTGATGGCCCAGCCAACCTCAGACGAACGGGACTTGACAAGGTAGAACGTCATGTACTTACCGTCCTGGGCCTTGGCATCGCGGTTCAGGGTGATGATGTTCGTCGCCGACTGAGCGATACCCCACGCTTCCTGGATGTCTTCCTCGACCAACAGGCGGCGAACGCTGAGACCCTTGTTGATTTTCGAGGCTTCGCGGTTGGCCTGCACGGCTGCGATGACGTGGAGCTTTTGTTCGGCCCCGACCTGCACGAACTGGCGGTAGATGTAGTCCTGAATCTGACGGTACTGCCACTTGGCACCCTGGGTCTCACGAGACTGAAAAATGCCCGGGTAGTCGACGACGAGCAGGTCGTAGCCCTTGCCGTACTTGGCCTTGCGGGCTGCCTGAAGACGGAATACGTCGCTGATGACGTCCTCGACGAACTGGTCAACCTTCGGCAAGTGGAGGTAAGTCAGTTGCTGAGACAAAAACTCGGCCATCTTGTCGAACGCGGCTTCGCCCTCGGGGGTACGCGACCAGGCCCAGAGTTCTGACTTCGACTTGCGGAAGCAACTGCAGAACATCTTCTCGCCAATGTCATTGTCGCGACCTTCGCGGGTAATCAGCAGCACGGACTTGCCAGCGAAGATGTTGTGCCGCACCATCGAAAGCATGGTGGTGGTCTTACCGACGTTCACAGGGGCGACAATCAGCGTGGTATCGCCCGGGAGCAGTGACCCTTTTGAGCCGTGGGGCAAGAGTTTCCGGTCCAGGAGCGTCAGACCTGTCGACATCGCCCCACTCAGGTCAGCTTCGGCCGTATCGCGGATGGCACGGTAGTTTTTCCACTGGAAAGCGGCCTCATCCTGGAACGAAGAGAACACCAGCGTCTTGGCGGTCTCCTGAAACAGGTCTTCGGCCTTGACAAGCTGGCGAGAGTTAATCAGGTTGGCAATTTGCGGCAGGTTCCGCAAAAATACCTGGGTCTTTGACCACTGGGTCAGTTGGTCGGCCAGGCTGGTGACGCCGTGGGTCTCGGTCTTGAGCCTGCAGGACGAGAGCTTGTTGTAAAGCCTGATTTTGTCGCCCTGGTCGAGGGCGCGGAACTCGGACCACTGCTTGAATTCTTCCTCAGACCTCGGTGCGTGGTCGTAGTACTTGTAGAAGTTGACGTAGAACCCATACAGCTTGGCGACGGCGGGGTCCATGAACCAATTCGCCTGGAGCTTGCCGTACATCTGCCTGAAAAACGACTCGTTGAGCAAGATGTGGCCGAGCAGCGCGGACTGCTGGTCGGAGTCAAAGGGGAGTTGTGCCGGAATGTTCTCGGCCTCGACCCTCAGGTTGTAGTTTTGGTCATACTGCATAGTGGTCCTTTAGGTACAAAAACAAATGGTTGGGATGGAGTCTGGGCGCCTTGTCAAAAAGGACCTTGACTTCTTCCATCGTCATCTCTCCGAGGTCCCCGTAAGGGGCAGGAGGACGCATGTCGTACACTTCCACGTACTGGGCCATCTCCCGCAGGATTTTGGCGGACTCCATGAAGGCGTCCGGGTCGAGCCCGAGGTAAAGCCGCTTGATTCCCATGTTCTTGATGAGGTCCAGTTGATATCCCGAGACGCCCTTGCCGAGCGCAGCCACGTTGCCGCCGCACAGATGAGCCTTGAGGGCGTCGATTGGCCCTTCACATAGCACAACCCAGTCCCCAACGATACGGTCAGAAAACATCAACGTCCGTTCCTTTTTGAGGCCCAGACTCGTCATCGCTTTGGGGATTTTGAGGCTAACCGGGGAAGCCTCTTCGTCGTCAAGAACCTCGGTCTCGCCGATGTAGCGGGTCTGCCAGCCCACCTGGGAGCCACGAAACACCACGGGGAACACGATAGAGTTCCTGGCTGGCCAGGTCTTGATGCCGTACTCTTTGGCAACTCCGAGTGGGATGCCACGTCGAGCCAAATACGCCACGCCCCTTGTTCCGGCAGGCGAGTCAAGGTCTCGGAAGCCCGGGTCGTCTTCGATGGGCTTGAGGTCGCCACCGACAAACAGGGGGATTTCGTCTTCGTCGCCGAAGAACTCGTCGAATTTGATGTCGATGAAACGGCCGACCGGGGTGTTGACGCCGTACAAATACGCACGGATTTGGTCGACGGTCTTGCCGGTCAGGTCCGTCAGACACCATTCCGCATAGCCAGAGTAACCCTCGGACTCCTTGCAGACCCAACACACAAACCGTCCGTCAGCCTTGCGAATGTAGAGCTTCTCGCGCTTGTGGCAACGAGGACACTCCATGACGTACGATTTGGTGTTGGACTTGAAGCTGATGCCCGACTCTTCCAGCATCAGCCTCAGTTTTTCAGCAAGCATTTAGCGGCTCATGTTCCAGAAGAAAAACCCACCAAACAGGCCGTAAGCCAAAGCAAGGGCGGGCCTGGCGGAAATGAAGTCGAGGGTAGGCTGCAGACCTGGCCAGTCACCGACGAAGTGCCCCATGACGACGCCCAACACGACAGCGATGATGGGTGCGCCCTTAATCCAGTTGGCCAAGGTCTCGCTGATGGTATCGCCAGGAATCGTGTTGAAGTTGACGTACAGGTCCCACCCGACGAGAACCGTGGTCGCGACGAGAATCGCTATGGTGGTTACCGTCCTGGTGACACTCATTCGCTTTCCTCTGAGGACTCTTCCTTGTCCGTCGCCCCCGTGAAGGCGTCGCCAATCTCGTGAGCAATGTCACGCCGACGCAGTTCCGTCAAGACCTTTTCGCACATGGCGGGGTCGTTCTTGAGGGCCTCCAGCATCGCGGGCTTGCCGCGCCAGTCCTTGCCGTCGAAGCGGTAGGTCAAATTGTTGGGCTTCTCGATGATGTTCCAGCCAACACCCAGACGGAAGACCTCTTCGTGGGTGCTGACGACGCCCTTGTAGTAGTCGAGGGTGAATTCGCCAGTGCGCTCTTTGGGACCAATCGAAGAGTCAACCATCTTGACCCTGATTTTGTGACCCTGCTTCTCACCCTTGCCCGAGAGGTCCTCGACCGACTCGTTGACGAACTTGTGACCCAACAGGTCTTCGCGACCTTCCTTGGACCGGTTGGGCTCGACGAACAGCGAGTACTCGCAGTGGTGCTGGGTACCGAACGAAATGGCTGCACGGACCTTGTTGCCACGCATCTGCTCAGCGATGTCCATCTGGGCGCGCACGTGAGCCGTGAGGACCAGAGCGAAGCCGAGCTTGCGCTGCACGGGCAGAATCCGCTTGAGACCTTCCTGGATGGTCAGGGCGTTGTCGCCGATCTGCTGCGTCATGATGGTATCGGCGTTCATGCCACGGCGACCCTGAATCTGGGTCACGGAGTCGATGATGACGAGCTTGAGCTTCATGCCAGCGTCAGCGAGTGCCGCGAAGTCCTTCTCGATACGGTCGAAGATTTCGTCGGGCCGGTTGGTCTCGTAGGCGATATACCTCTCGCGGTCGATACCCCACAGCTTCGCCTGCTCTTCGGTCAGTTGACCGCCTTCACGGAACTCGGTGTTGAACTTGATGGCCCAGGCATCGGGGTCGTCCTTGTGAAGCTGACCAACCATCATGTTCGCGATAAGCGACTTGCCACCCTTGGGAGGACCAAAGATGGTGATGGAATGTCCCGCAGGGAGACCGTGCGCGTTACCGAACGTGAAGTTCAGGCTGGGCGACGGAGTACGGATGACGTAGTCGTGAATGTTCTTGTAGCCGATGACAGCCCCAGAGAGCCCCATCAGCTTTTCCATGATTTTCTTGTTTGTTGCCATTTTCGCCTCAGTAGTTGGGTTTGCCGAACTTCAAGCCGCCGACTTCCTGCGTGGGTTTCGGCTGCAGGTCGCCAGTCTCTGCCCAGTTGTAGTTCGGTCGGTTGTAAACTGCGTCCGTCTCGCCTACGACCTTCTTGGTCGCATTTAAGGCGGACTCCATGTCTTCGATTTTGCGTTTGATATAGAGCAGGGCTGCTTCGAACTCGACCTCTGCCGTGGACAGTCTATCGTACTCGGCATCGAGCGTGATGAGAGAGTTCCTGTTTGCATCGTTGCTGGTGAGTTTCTTCTCAGCCAGGATTCCCGGGATGACGTCAATTAGCAATACGGCCCTGCGATTCGCCGCTGCCTTGATGGCCATCTGATGCCCGAGGTAAATCGACGTGAGGTGTCTCGACAACACGAAACAGGCCCGAGCGAAGACTGAAATCAGTTCGGGCGCCTTGGGTCGAGTGACGTACGCGATTTCTTGTACACGTGCTTCGGCCTGATTTGGCAACGTCATATCGTATGACTTGCCGTCAGGTGTACTGATTGAATTGTCTGTATCCATATGAAGAACCCCTCGCCAGCTATGTCACTAGCGAGGGGTACCTGTCAAGTGCGGATGTTTT
>CALMSM010000163.1 GCA_937872425.1 uncultured Candidatus Saccharibacteria bacterium | reverse complement strand
GCTGCAGATTTGGCCCGCTCGCTGGTGGCTAACGGGTCTGAAGGGCTTGTTCTTGCCGGTACCACCGGTGAGAGCCCCACACTTACTCGAGACGAAGAGTTAGATTTGTTCTCCGCTGTTCGAACAGCGGTTGATGTGCCCATTTTGGTTGGCACTGGTTCAAATAATACTCGTGAAGCTGTTGAGATGTCTGAGCTGGTCACCGTACGTGGCCTTGCCGACGGTTTGCTGGTCGTGAGCCCGTACTATAATAAGCCTCCTCAGGATGGTATTTTTGATTATTACCAACGCATAGCAGACAGCACTGACCTGCCGATTATTGCATACAACATACCTGGCCGTACGGGTGGCACTGGCATAGAGCCGGCTACTCTCATAAGGCTTTCTGGTATTGATAATATTGTTGGGGTCAAGGACGCCACTGGTGATGTTGATACGACCGCTTGGTTGGCTCACGAGATGCTCCCACCTGAGTTTATGATATATAGCGGCGATGATGCCTTGAATCTGGAGCTTGCACGACGTGCTCGCTCTGTCGGTGCTATATCTGTGGCGAGTCACTGGGCTGGCACGGAAATACAGGCTATGTATGATGCCCATGAGCATGGCGATACTCGTGAAGCGGATCGTCTTAATACAATACTCCAAGGCTCATGGGAGTATGAAACAGGCCCGGATGCGCCAAACCCAATCCCGGCAAAGGCTATGCTAAGAGTACTTGGGCTTCCAGTTGGTTATGGAAGACCACCGATGATACTGGAGAATCGAGAAGCCGACCGGGTCTTGGAAGGTCAGGCAGTAGAAGTGTTTAAAGATTTAAAGGGGATAAAGACATGAGAGTAGAAGCAGCGGCACAATCATGGGTTTTGTATGGTAATGGGAATATTGGTCAAGAAGTCATGCGGCAGCTTGCTCAGCCGGAAGTTGCCGAGCGACATGGTCTGCTCCCCGAGCCAGAGTATGTTGTTACGGGCAGTCATGGTGTATTAACTCCAGCCGGTAAAAAGTACAAAGGCACAGTCGACACGCCCGAGGTGGCGTTTGTGACGATTCCATCAGGGGGGACAGAGGACTTATCAAGCGGCCAGGCCGCCATGAACATCATGGAGCCAGTACTACGTGCGCATGGTAAGGTGGTGACTGCGGAGAAGGGCGGTATGGCGAACCATTTCGATAGACTCCGAGATATATCAGATGACTTTGCGCGACTCGGGGTAAATGCTACTGTTGGCGGTGGCACGCAGTTGATGGAAGTAGCTGGTCTGTATATGCGTGATTTGCCAAACGTGACACAAATACACATGGCAGTGAACGGAACCCTTACAAATTTACTGAGTGAGGTTGGCCCCAAAGAGGGTATGGGTATCACAATCGGTCAGGCGGTTGACCAGGCTATCCAGCTTAATTTTGCCGAACCTGGGGCACAGAACCCAGCTGATGTACTCGCTGGTGAGGCAGCAGGGGATTTGCCCAAGAAAACAGCAATCTTTATGAGCAAACTAGGGTTGGTTGGCAGGGCAGTGAAGTGGGATGAGTTTGATTTTGATATTACAGAAACCGATGTTGCGCGAGTGATTGAAGAAGCCAAGGTACGGCGTGCAATCGTGTCGCTTTACCATGTCGATGTGGCACATGTTGTTCCAGAGACGGATATCATTGGGGGCTTTGATAGAACGATTGATGGTTGGCGCGTTGTGGCAGGATTCCGCGACACGACCAAAAACCCACTGTTTGCTAACTTTGCAGCCCTGAAGGGTGCGGGTAACGGCATTGTTATCGGTAGAGGGCCTGATGATTCTGACACCCCAATCTGGGTCGAAGGTCAAGGCGCAGGCGTGAAGCCAACAGTGTGCACCATGCTGGATGATTACCTGGCAATGACACAAAAGTAAACACGACCTCTATTGACAAATGATGTAATTTTTGCTATAGTTTAACTATGGAAATTCCTTCAGATTCGCAGCACCAAACAGATGGGCCGGACGGCTCGACTGACTTTTATTCTGTCGAAAATGCTCTGGAGCGTCGGCAGAGAGGGCTTGAGCTTGCCCAAAAGATGTTCGCAGACGACCCAACAGACTCCAACCGTGCATTGGTAGCGCAAATGGAGCTGGAGGTTGCCGAACATACACCACTCGATATGCCTATCGAACCACCTGGCTCAGAATAAGCAAAAGTGTTACTATATCCCTGTTATGGCTAAAAAGAAAAAACCAACCAAACGCAAAGCGCCAGTAATCCAAGACGAGCAGTCGACCTTTTGGCCTATGGCTGGCGCCATCCTGATGTTTTTGACGGCTGCATTTGTGCTTCTTGGCATGTTTGGTACCGGTGGTCCGCTACCACAGGGCCTGTATAAAGGTGTTTATTGGGCTATTGGATGGGCAGGATTCTTGGTGCCTATCGTGTTAGTCACGTTTGGCTACCTGAAGTTCACGAGCGAAGACAAGCAGATACCCGTGGGTAAATTCTTTAGTATCATGGCTTTTGTTGCTAGTACAGCTAGTTGGTTTCATGTTGCCTTTGTGCACAAAGTCAGTGACGGTGTGTTTGAATTTGGGCATGGCGGGGCAATCGGTAAATTATTTGGTGGGTTGGCGCTCAATGCACTCAATAAGTTCCCGGCATCTATTATGTTCTTTATATTCTCAGCATTGTTGTTCTGTCTGAGTTATGGTGTGTCTATCTCGACTCTCCTCAAGGTGTTTGAGCTATTTAAACGTCCTGAATCTGAAGACACTGACTTGGGCGAACTCAAAGCCAAAGCCGTAGAAGGTGGGTTCAAACTGAATGAGGGCGTGCCAGTAGAGCACCACGGCGCAAGTAGCGCACCACGTATGACAAGCCTCAAGAATACGGCGCAAAAGCTGGCAGCAACTGAGCAACACGACGCCTTGACTACAGCGAGCGACCCGGACTGGAAGCTCCCAGGGATGAACCTGTTGATACAAAAACAAGACAAAGCGGATGCTGGTGATGTAGAGGGCAATGCTGAAATCATCAGGGAAACCTACGCGAACTTTAATATCAGTGTAGA
>CALMSM010000162.1 GCA_937872425.1 uncultured Candidatus Saccharibacteria bacterium | reverse complement strand
TTGGATTTGAGCGAGACGCCCGAAAAGCGAAATATCGCGGCGGTGAGGTCTTTGGTACGCCGCTTTAAAAACTCAATCATGCCGTTATTTGAAACGGTCCGTGGGAGCGAAGTTGGCGACAGCAAGCTAATCCGGTACATTGGCAAAGATTCGGACAGGGGTACGGTAGACCGTGGGCTGCGTGCCGAGCTCATCCAGGATATTGCAGCACTTGAACAGCAGCGAGACCTTACGGACACGGAGCGTGCATATCTGGAGTCGGTAGAGTTATTGAGCTTATTCAATCCGCACCTTGCCGCGCTTGCTCGCGAACAACCCGAACTTACTTCGCTGTTTTTGGAGCAATATTTTGGTGATCTTGACACGAGTACTAAAGAGCAAATGACCCAGGATATGTATGTGCCATTGCTCCAGATTGGGCTTGGCCCAAGCGGTCTAGCTGCTGCGGGCGAGCTGGGCCGAAGCAACCCCGATCTTGCTTCCCAGACATTGTATATTGATTCGGAAGCACTGCCCGGCGGGCCATTTGGTCAAGTAAAGGGCTTGGGTTGGTCACTTAACAGTGCTAATAGTGTAGGTAAATCTACTAATGCACTACCTGACCTGACAGATATAGAAGCACAGGGTGACGCGGTCCGTTCCTACGGTAGCCCGCTCGTGATGTTCCCGGGTGAGCGTCGTGCCGGTGAGGATACCCGCAGCGGTAGTATAAACTCCACGGTTGATTACCTCATTAACCCTGACAATGTGTCGACTACTCGTTATCCGTCTAACGCAGATCTGGCTCGTGTTTTGCAACTCCAGTCTGCTATGCTGGTTGACCACGTCATGCTTTCTAGCCGCGTAACACTAGTAGAGCCTGTTGATGATGGGCAGCCAGGCAACAAGCGAGTGACTATCGAGTACCAGACAGATCAAGGCGAAACCATCATCACGACGGTGCGAACAGACGGAATTATCGTGTCTAGTGGCTTAGGTGAACCCAATTATGGCATAGATTTGCCGGGCTCAAGAGCCGAAAGTCTACTCAACAGCACGGCCAACACCGAAACCACGGACGGATTCCCGGTTTTGACGGATACTCTTGGTGCGTTTGAAGTGTTGTCTTCACCTGAAACAAGTGAGCCGCTTGCCCCAGAGGGCACAATTGTTATTTATGGTGGGGGAAACTCAGCAGACGTCCTTATTGAGTACTTGGGCCGACAGTTCGAGAGTAATAACCCTGCGCTCGACGGTGTTGAGAAAGTGATTGTAGTAACGGGGGCTGGGTTGAGTGCCCGACCACGCTACGCGGCAATCAATGACCTCAAAGCACGTGGAGGCAAGAAGAACTTCCTGGAAATCGTAGATGCCCGTGTCGCGGATGTTGCGCTTGAGAGCGATGGTCGCGCTGTGTTGCTGGACGGCTCTGGCAAGCCAATCATGATTTCAAATGCAGATGGTTCAAGTGTACCTCTTCGTGGTGACCATGTGATTGCAGCCTCAGGCTTTAGGCCTGAGCTCGATGAGATATTTGCACCGCTACTCAGTGCAGGTGAGAGTTTGGACAGAAGACAAGGAACCCAGCGTATAAGTTTGCCGTCAAACCCGGGTTTTGGTATTGCCGATGAACTTACCGCTGACCCAGATGTCATATTTATTGGTACAGCCTCGCGGGCTGACTTCCTGAACCCTAACAAATTGGCTCAGTTGCCGCCAGCTGCCCGTACGGCACTTGTGAATAACGGCCCAGAAAACGCCGTCGCAATTGGATTCCGAACACCTGATTCGCGTGCTGCTGTACGCTTGAAGTTTGGTTCGCGTGAAGTTACAACGCGTACCGAGCTTCGTCTAATCGAAACAAAGAAAGCGCCGATTGATATAGAAAAAATTGCTCCGCGCGATGAGGTGATTGAAGTGCCGGTTGGTCCGCTGCCTCCAACCCGTCGTACGGTTGATGCCAACTCACAAACACTAACAGCGTTGCTGCTTGATGAGATTGTCGGTGTTGAGATTCAGAACCCCATTACAGACGATAACCGACAGATTGGCTATGGGTTTAGCATAACGCTCGGCCAGGCTGGCTTCTCGGTGATGGCCGCAGATGATAGTGACGTCCCCGCCGATCTGCTTACGGAGATATCTCGAGCAGTTTCTGAGCCATACTTCCAGGCATATGCACTGAAGGCGTTGCGAAGTCGACGGTCGTCTTCACGCCTCGACGTCCAGGTATCGTTCAGTAACGGTAAACTTCGTCTTAGAGATAAATCGGGTGAAAGAGGTGGCACACAGGACACTCGAACATATGTCGAGGCAGCATAGTACGAGTCGGTAGAGACAGACGCGGTCATACACTGTAAACTGTAGGTATGGATACCGAAAAACTGGCTTTGGAACTGCTCAAGGATATTAAGTCTGCGGAAGATTCTATTGATATCGAAAAGCTCGAGACTGAACTCGAGGGCTTAAACAAGCAGACCGCCGACCCAGAACTATGGGCGGATCAGGAGCGTGCGCAGCGGCTCAACAAGCAGCAGGCAGACCTGCATAGCAGGATTCATCTTTGGCGTACACTAGAGAAATCAGCGCAGGATATTGCTGAGCTGGCGGCGATGGGGGATGAGTCTATGGCCCAAGATCTTGCAGCGCAGCTCAAAGAAGTCCAGCAGCAGTATGATCAACAAAAGACAGAACTTCTTTTTGCGGGTGACTACGATAATCACGCGGCTATTGTGAGTATTCACGCGGGCGCTGGTGGTACGGATGCTCAGGATTGGGCGCAGATGTTAATGCGTATGTACCTGCGCTGGGCTGAAAAATCACACATGACGGTGACTATGATTGACGAATCATCAGGTGACGAGGCCGGGATTAAAAGTGCGACATTTGAGGTGGCCGGTACGTTTGCATATGGCAAATTGCAAGCAGAGCACGGCGTGCACCGTTTAGTTCGCCTCAGTCCATTTAATAGCGATAACTTACGCCAAACAAGCTTTGCCAAGGTAGAAGTAGTCCCCAAAATTGATAGCCCTGACCAGGTCCAGATAGACGAAAAAGACCTGAAGATAGACGTCTACCGCAGTGGTGGAAAAGGCGGTCAAAGTGTCAATACGACCGATAGTGCTGTACGGGTGACGCACCTGCCAACCAATATTGTAGTGGCTATTCAGAACGAGCGTTCACAGCTCCAAAACAAAGAGACAGCCATGACTATTCTCCGTTCTAAACTTGCTCAATTACAGCAAGAGCAACACCTTGAAAACGTCGCCCAACTGAAGGGCCCAAACGAACAGGCGGCCTGGGGTAATCAGATTCGTAGCTATGTGCTGCACCCATACAAACAAGTCAAAGATTTGCGAACACGACACGAATCGAGCGACCCAGATGCAGTGCTTGATGGAGAGCTCGATGCATTCATTGCTAGTTACCTCGAGAAACAGGCTGCCCAAAAGTAGACAAAAATATCTATTTATGCTATAATGCAAGGATAATGTCAGCACATGATGTCCAAACACTACCCCAGTTCGAGCCCGGTATAAGAGTATCGGAAGGCTTTTCAGAAATAGCTGAACAATTTGTCGACCAAGTCCTTGAGTATTTGACTACTCCAGACGGGGTAGGGCCTGTGGTCCCACGCATTGCTGTTACGCAACTAGAGGCGTATTCAGACTTAGAGGAAGCGGAACGAGATCACCTGATTACGAAGCTTGGTGAAGAGCTTGGGATTGCCATAGATACTGATCTTACCCACTTTGAAGTACGAAATAGAGGACGGGGCGCAACCATGGTTCGGCTTGATCCTTGGATGAAAGCCGCCTTGAATATGGATGACCCGGATACGCCCAT
>CALMSM010000161.1 GCA_937872425.1 uncultured Candidatus Saccharibacteria bacterium | reverse complement strand
AGTCGACCAATCTCCCGTGGGACGCACTTCTCGTAGTAATCCTGCCACCTATACCAAAGTCTTTGATGATATTCGCCATCTTATGGCTCAAACCATCGAAGCCCAAATCCGTGGCTATAATCAGTCGCGCTTTAGTTTTAATGTCAAAGGTGGACGCTGTGAAGCTTGCCAAGGAAATGGAGAAATAGCTGTTGAAATGCACTTTTTACCAACAGTTTACGTACCTTGTGAAGTTTGTGGAGGTAAAAGATTCATGAAAGAAACTCTTGAAATAAAGTATAAGGGTAAAAATGTTCATGAAGTTCTAAACATGACCATAGAAGAAGCAATGAAATTCTTTGAAGATGTACCTGCTATAAGTGATAGGCTACAAACACTAAATGAAGTAGGTCTTGGATATTTACAACTAGGTCAATCAGCAACAACACTTTCTGGTGGTGAGGCGCAGCGTATACGCCTCGCATCACAGCTGGGCTCTCAGCTTGTTGGGGCTCTCTATGTGCTTGATGAGCCAAGCATTGGCCTACACCAGCGTGACAACGAACGCCTCATCAAGACGCTCAAGCATCTTCGTGACCTCGGCAATACCGTACTGGTTGTAGAGCACGACGAGGATACCATCCGGACAGCTGACTATCTGCTAGACATCGGCCCTGGCGCGGGTGTGCACGGTGGGTACGTGGTAGCTCAGGGTACTCCGAAGGAAGTTGCCCGCTCGCCAAAGAGCATTACGGGACAGTATCTCGTGGGCAAGAAATCCATAGCTGTTCCGAGCAAACGCCGAGCAGGGAATGGCAAGTCGCTGATTATAAAGGGTGCGCGTGAACACAACCTGAAGGACGTGGACGTCACTATACCGCTTGGGCAGATGGTTGTGGTTAGCGGCGTTAGCGGATCGGGCAAATCAACGCTCGTGAATGATATCCTTGCCAAAGAGCTTTCTGCTCGTCTGATGCGAGCCAACGAAGTTCCCGGCAAGCATGACGATATCGAAGGCATCAAGCATCTGGACAAATCTATCGTCATAGACCAGTCGCCTATCGGCCGAACACCGCGTTCAAATCCGGCCACCTACACTGGGCTATTTACGCCTATTCGAGAGTTATTTGCTAG
>CALMSM010000160.1 GCA_937872425.1 uncultured Candidatus Saccharibacteria bacterium | reverse complement strand
AGCTCTACATGGTCGTGGCGCTCAGCAGACGGGTGATTTATCTGCGCGCGCAAAACACTACAAGCTGAAGCCCCACCACACTAAGCCATACCGGAAGCGTCACTTTGGGCTATTGGTAATTGCGGCCGTATTCTTGCTTGCTATCGTGTTCCAGGCTGGCTTCATGCTTGGCGCCAGCAACCAAGATGTTGTGCAGCAGCAAGCCCCAACTCCGGCTGCAAACGCCAGCCTCAAAAACGTTGTCTCCAGTTACGGGTACAGCTTGTCGTTTGATGGCACTATGTTCGGGGCCAAGGCTACGGCTATCGATGCCAAAGGTGCCGGCCAGACAGTGCCAGACAACCAGCTCGATGCAAATCAGCAGATTAATCTTCTGACACTTCGGCCCAAGACAGGAACAGTGCGTGCTGTTGTGGCAGCCTCTCAGTTTAGCGTTCAGGTGCTCCCCGGAACTGCCGAGTTTGACACACTGGCTGCTAAGTCAGAAAACACAGACAAGCCACAGTCAGAACTAGCGGCCCAGCTTATGCCTATAACTTCTGGTGCTGACTTTGATGTAACCAAGCTCTCGAGTACCAGTGACACACTCGGTGACGGTACCCTAACAACCAAGTCAACGTACCAATTCGTTTCTAAGTCAACCGGTGGGACGAGTTACGCAGTAGTCTGGAACGGTGTTGTCAAGGGTCATCCATTTGCCGTGAAACTCGCAGGGCTTATCAACGCATCAACTACGCCAAGTGAGTATGAAGACATATTTGCAACTCTTAAGTTTGAAGGCCAAAAAGTGCAAGGGATATCGTTCTTGTCGGGCCAGGCGTACGCAGCAAGCAACACCATAGACAGCAAGTATCTATCAGACACAATCTCACCTGCCGTACTCAAGATATACCACATTGTTTGTGGTGAACTTGTTGTGGGAAGTGTCAAGCTCGAGGATGATTGTATGGGTATGTCAGGCAGCGGGTTCCTAGTTTCGAGTGATGGCTATATCGCAACAAATGGTCATGTTGTAGTGCAGACCGCCAAAGATATATTCGTGCAAATCGTCACAAGCAGCCCCCAAAATCTGGTCGGATTTCTGCGATCAATTGGTCTCTCAGATGACCAAATAGTCGATCTTGCCAATGACCCACAGCAGCTGGCATCAGTGATTGCGAAAATTTACGATGTAAGTGACGAAAAGATATTCCTCAACAACCCAAGGGAAGTCACACTGGTTGCCTTAGGCAAAGACCCGCTCACACTGACAGAGGGTGATTCCATCGACAAGCTTTTAAACTACGAAGATAGCGAGACGATGAAGCGTGCCGAAATCATCGGGTCTGACTATTCCGGTAAAGATTTGCTGGTGGCGCAGTCGGGTGATCCTCAAGGATTTTCATCAAGCGATGTGGCGCTACTCAAGGTCAAAGTAAGCGATGCGCCAGTTATTGGAATCAGTGCTGGGCAGGTGACACAAAACGAGAAAATCACTGTGCTCGGGTTCCCGGGTGATGCTGAAAACAGCTTAGTAGACAACAGTACGCTAGATGTCTCAGTTACCAACGGTTCAATCAGTGCCATTAAAGAAGCCGCAGGGGGCAAGGGGAAACTATACCAGTCCGACGCTGATGCCTCTCACGGCAATAGCGGTGGTCCAGCCGTCAACGACGCAGGCGAAGCCTTCGGCCTGTTGACGTATCGTGTCGCTGGTGATGATCAAGGCAACGCTGCCAAGAGTTACATGCGTGACATCAATGATTTCTCAAAACTTGCCAAGGACAAAAATGTTACATTCAACACCACAAGCAAAACACAGCAAGCATGGGCAAAAGGTATGGAGCTCTACTCTAAGAATCACTTTAGCGCCGCCAAAAAAGAGTTTGCTAAGGTTAAGACTGCCTACCCAGCGCATCGACTTGTGAAGACGTACATAGAGAATGCAGATAAACAGATTGCCGCAGGCAACGACGTCAAGCTTTTCCCGGTCGCCTTACTTATCGGTGCGGCAGTACTAGCGCTCGCAGGGGTAGCCGTCGCTGTTGTCCTAATCATCAGGCACAAAACTCGTCACCAGGCTTATGTTTCGCAGACTCCTCCTGGAGCAGCCGGTCCCCCTGCACCCCCAGCAGCTCCCGTGGCGCCACCAAGCGCACCGGTAGCCCCAACATCATTCCAACAGCCGCCCACTGTGGCAGTACCAGCAGCACCGCTTCAACCACAGGCCCCACCACCCCCACTCATACCTGTGTATGCCCAGCCTCCAGCCGTTGTGCCGACTCAGCCGGCCCAACAAGCACGAGTTATGGACCAAATCATTGCAGCCCCACCCCAGCAGCCGGCCCTTGGACAGCCACTGCCGCCTTCTATGACCATGCCCTCACAGCAACCAACAGTCATCACCCCGACCATCATTCGCCCTCAATAAGAGTACTCAACCCTTGACACAGAAATAAACACAACTACAATTCCTGAAAACTAGAGGGGAAGATAAACGTATATGAAAAAACCAAGTAAGGTCCAAGCAACAAATATTGTCCGTGCAGGAATCGTCTCTGCCTTTTTTGCCGTTGTTGGCACGCTTGGCTTTGTTACGGTTGGCGTCACGGTTAATGCGGCTCCCGGTAGCCCTGGTGTGCCTGAGGCTCCGGTAGTTATCTTTGAGGAAGACTTTCAGAATACGCCATCAACTAGTCCAGTAGGGTTATTGTCTTATACGGGCGCAGATGGGATGGGCTATACAGCTGCAGCCCCATGGCTCACAAACTGCAATGGTGAAATTGTGGCCTTTAACACCCCAGATACTGATTTTTCTACCACAAACTGTGACGTAGGAAATGGCACTAACATTACCAAGGCCTATGACCAGGTTCGTCGATTGGCCTACGCGTTAGGTCAGCTGAACGGGATGGGGGGTTCATCCGGCCAGAACAAAGCACTGACAGCGTATACCGATTCAGGCTCCAGTTATGTTGACCCAGGCGCTGGACTCGTCCAGCTCGAAACCCAAACACCGATTGTGCCGACAGGTAGCAACCGAAGGTTTATTATCTCGGGGATTGATGGCGCTGCAGTGAACTGCAATATCGGCGGCACAGTAGAAGGCCGCTTGGTATTCTACCTGCTGGATAATGGGACGCCGAGGCAAGTAAACCAAACACCATTCAATGTCTGTGATTCCAATACAACGACAACACCACCGGTGTTAGACACCAATGGCGCACTTGGTCCGTCTAACGATTCTGTCAGGTCAGGTCACTACGTTCCGGACAGTGCATTATTGACAAACTCGAACAGTCTTGGGCTGCGCGTGACCAACCTAGAGGGCGGCGGACAGGGCAACGACAATGCACTTGATAACATCAGGCTACTTGATGCGTCACCAAAATTGGATAAATCATTTGCTCCAATGTCAGTTGGCGTCAACGGAGTTTCTCGTATGACCTTTACGGTCACAAACACGACAGACCTCTTGGCCAAGCAAGGCTGGTCGTTCACAGACAATCTTCCAGGCGATTTGTTAGTATCTGCGACGCCAAACACACAGAGTGATTGTCCTAACTATGTAGTTGGCTGGGCGCCAGACCGCAAAAAAGTTGACTATAATGGAGACTTAAACCAAGGCCAGGTTTCTTGCACGATGAGCATAGATGTAACGTCTGCGGTTGCTGGTACATATACGAACGGCCAGGCTAATCTTAGCTCGGTTGTTGGCGTTCGTATGCCGGCTGATGCTGTTGTGAAATTCTTGCCGAAGTCCCCGAATACGGGTATCGGGCGGCTGCTAACGAATCCACTCTTGGTTATTGGTTGCTCGGGGTTGGCTGCAATAGCGATATTAGTAATCAGGCACCGCAGTATCAGGCAACACTGATTAGGTATCTAAACCGGGCGTGAGTCCAGTTGTTATAAAGTCAACATATTACAACATTTAGCTTGACAAAGCATAAGAGAAATATATAGTTAACAATGTAGTAATTTTTAACAAAAAATCGAGAAACAAACATGCAAAAAAAACGCCTCAGTGCTTTTGTGTTTAGCCTATTATTAAGTGTGTCGTCATTGGTTGCTTTTGCACCGATGGTTACGAATGCAGCAAGCTGTACATGGACGGGTGGGGGCTCAAACGATGACTTCAGCACCGCCGCAAACTGGAGCGGATGTACGGGCGGGGGAGCGCCGCAGTCTGGTGATTCGGTCACCATCAACAACGCGGGTCCCTCAAGCCTTACGGTAACCGATGATCAAACCGGCGTGTCACTAGCAGGCATCACACTAACTGGGTCAGCAGGCATATCTGTCTATATCGAGCATCCATTAACGATCACAGGTGACATTACGGCACCAGGCAGCTCGAACTCAGTTAGTTACAACATCGCTGGCGATATTACGCTTGGAGCCGACGTGGCATTTACCAATGTCGGTCTCAGTACCGTTACTAGCCCGCCCACCGGTAATGGTAAGACACTCAACCTCAATGGCCACACTCTCGATTTCTCAACGAATAGCAACTATACCTACGGCACAATTGGCATTGACCAAGACATTACGGGCAACGGTCAAATCAACATAAATGTTGGTGACCAAAGTCTATTCATGGAAGGGTCAAACACGTTCACGGGGGTTACGAATATCATAGCCGCTGGCGACGTCACTAACCTTGCTCATAATGTCCAGACTATATATGGAAGCTCTACTATTGTCATAGGGGCCGATGCAACTCTCTCAATCCATGCTCCCGCTAGTCTAACATTCTCAAACCCAATCATTGTTCACCAGGCCTCGAGCAACAACAATGTCTATGGTAACCAGCTTATTGTCTGGAACGATACCTCAAATAGCGCAGCTATTACTGCGACGATTCCAAATATAACCCTGCAGGGCAATACCCGATTTGGTGTAAACGAAACGTTCGGTGGCGTAACTGTAAATTTGGCCGGCATTGTTTCGAATGGTTACTGTATTCAGTATGGCGATGAACTTAACCTTGACGTTTCTAACTTCCAGAATGGCCCAGCAGGATGTGTGGTTTCCGGGACAAGTAACACCGTTAAGGCCCCAAACACGGGCTTCGGCAAGCTTGCATCAACCCCATTACTGACAGTAGCTGTTACAAGCGCAGCTGCACTAGGCCTGATGACTATCCGCAAGCGTCAGCTCGCAGTAAAAAAATAACCCCACAAAAATCAAAAACGTTCTCTAAAAATAAACACAAATCAAAAACATGAGTAATCCTTATAGCCACGCAGCAGACGATGATCTTTTTAGCTCACGGTTTCGGTTCGCCCGCAGGTCTGAGCATACTCAGGTTGCAAAGCGGCCTGATAAGTACGTCCAGGACATTATCCAGCCACGTTCGCATGCAATACGTTCACCGCAGCCGGCACATGACTTTCAGGATGAGCTAACCGACATGCTGTACGGTGTAAACATGTCCTTGGATGATGACACAACACCCATTGCTACGCAGTTTAGTTTGAGCGAGCCGATGCAACCGGTTACAGACAAGAAACAAAAGCATCTTCGCTTTACCGGTTTGCGCTCTAAGCTGCTCTATGGAATGGCCGTAATTGTATTTATGTTTGGAATGGCTGTTGGGCTTCAGGGTTGGATGCTTAACCGCAAAGTTGCCGACCAAGTTGCGCCTCCTGTGCATGCTGCAGACCGAGCCACTGAACCAACCAACCCAGACGAGACCAAGCCAGACACGAATGCACTTGCAAACTACACGGTGGCCGGCGACATGCCACGATATGTTCGTGTACCATCTCTTGGGGTTGAGGCGCGTGTTCTGCGAATGGGTATAAACGCTGCTGGCGAAGTCGCTACACCAAACAACGTGTTTGACACTGGCTGGTATGACGGCTCGGCTAAGCCCGGACAAGCAGGAGCTTCGCTGTTGGTTGGCCACGTGTCGGGTGTTTCGAGCAAAGGCATTTTCGGCACGGTAGACAAGCTAAAACCGGGCGACATTATCGAGGTAGAGCGCGGTGATGGCCAAAAGCTCACCTACAAAGTTGCATCATCGCAAGTTTACCCAAATGACGCGGTTGATATGAACAAAGCATTAGAACCTGTGGCTGCAGGCAAGCAGGGGCTCAATCTCATCACCTGTCATGGGTCATTTAACGCATCAACCCATCAGTACAGTGAGCGAATCGTGGTATTTGCTACCCAGGTGTAGGTACTGTCACTATGCCAGCTTGTATACAGTGCCGTGGGCGGGTATGATTATAGATAGGATTTTGTCTTCGTAGTTTCAAGCGAGTCCAATCGTATCAAACTTTATATTTCGTTTTTCAGACCTCACACCAATGGCTAATGAAGTGATAGGGATGCCAACAGGTTCAGGTCTGCAGGATAGGGAGGAAACATCATGGAACCAATCACAATAGTGCTGGCCGTTATTGGCGTTGCTGCCGGTTTTGGCGCAAACCAAGTGGTCACCAAACAAAAACTAGGCAGTGCAACAGAGGCAGCCGAAAAAGAACTCAAAAAAGCCAAAAAGGAAGGCGACAAAGCACTAGAGCAAGCCCGTGAGGAGGCCCAAAAGCTAGCTGACCGTGCCCGTAATGACGAGAATCAGCGTCGCAAAGAAATCAAAGAGATCGAGCAGAAGCTACTGGATCGCCAGGTGTCACTCGATAACAAGCTCGACCAGCTTGATAAGCGTGCCGAGTCACTCCGCAAGGGCGAGGACGAAGTAGAAGCGCTCAAGAACGAGATTCGTAGCATCCGCACCAAGCAGCAAGAAAAGCTTGAGAAAGTCGCCAAGCTTACCAAAGAAGCCGCAACCGAGCACCTGCTTAAGATGACCGAAAAAGACATCCGCAACGACCTGACGGGTCTTGTGTCTAAGCTTCAGAACGAAGCCAAAGAAAACGCCGAAGAAAAAGCAGGCGCAATTATTGTCGAGGCCATGGAGCGTATGGCGAGTGAAGTTACTGCAGAGCGCACAATTACGAGCGTCAAGCTCGAAGATGAAGAGATGAAGGGCCGAATTATTGGTAAAGAAGGACGCAATATCCAGGCGCTACAGCGTGCAACTGGTGTAGACATCATGGTGGACGATACCCCTGGCTACATCATCTTGTCCTCGTTCGACCCTGTGCGTCGTGAGGTCGCTCGTGTTGCACTAGAAATGTTACTCAAAGACGGTCGCGTGCACCCTGGACGCATCGAAGAAATTGTCGAAAAAGCTCAAAAGAATGTCGAAAAGGACGTCATGCGTGCCGGTGAAGACGCTGCTCGTGAAGTTGGTATCATTGGTATACCAAAGGAAATCCTACATTTACTCGGCGAACTCAAATATCGTACAAGTTATGGCCAGAACGTTCTTAAGCACAGTACCGAGATGGCGCACATTGCCGGTATTATTGCCGAAGAAGTCGGTGCAGACGTTAAAATTACCAAGTATTCGGCACTTGTCCATGATCTTGGCAAAGCTTTAACGCACAAAATGGAAGGCAAGCACCACCATATTAGTGGCGAAATGCTTCGTAAGTATGGTGCACCGGAAGCAGTAGCGCTGGCAGCAGAGCAGCACCACGATGACGTCGAAGCGACGAGTACTGAAGCTATCATTGTGCGCGTTGTGGACGCCATCAGTGCGTCTCGCCCTGGAGCGCGTAACATTAGTGCGGAGAACTTTGCGGAACGTATGCGTGACCTAGAGAACGTCGCTAACGGCTTCCCAGGTATCGACAAGTCCTACGCCATAAGCGCAGGTCGTGAAGTACGCGTGTTTGTGAAGCCTGGTCAGATTGATGACCTTAGTGCAATCAAACTTGCTCGTGATATCGCCACTAAAATCGAAGCTAGCATGCAGTACCCAGGCACCATCAAGGTTAACGTTATCCGCGAGACTCGAGCTATCGAGTTCGCCAAGTAACCCATGACGCAAACAATCTACTTCGTTCGCCATGGCCAGAGCGAGTCAAACGTTGCCGGTGTGATGGCAGGCAGTGAGCTTGATAAGCCACTTACCGCTCACGGCGTAGAGCAGGCCAGGGAAGCTGGCAGCCAATTGCGCAGCAAACAAGTTGACATGATTGTGTGTTCTCCGATGATTCGTACCCGACAAACCGCAGAGATGATTGCAGGAGAACTGGGTTTTGATAGTACGCAAATACTGGAGAGCGAGTTATTTGTTGAGCGAGCTTATGGGCCATACTCGGGAATCAGTTACGAGGAGTACACTCAAGACCTCGAAGCTGACACTCTCGAGCCAGGAGTGGAGTCGACAGAAGATCTCTATGCACGGGTCGAGAGGGGCACTCAGTGGCTTAAGACGTTACCATACCAAAACATCGTCCTGGTGAGTCATGGTGGTGTAGGGCGGATGGTCAAAGTACTCATGCGAAATCTGCATCACAGCACACACAAAACTATAGATCGTGTCGGCAATGCCGAGATTTACGAGTTCACACTCTAGCATTTGCACGGTGTTTACGCTATAATCCTCCCCGTTACACTTTCGGGGTGTGGCGCAGTTGGCTAGCGCGCGCGGTTTGGGACCGCGAGGTCGAAGGTTCGAGTCCTTTCACCCCGACCATACTATTGCTATAATACCACTTTTGTGGTATTATTTGTTTTGATGACTAAGTACGAATACCACGCTGATGGCGATTTTATTGTTGTGAGGGAAGGTATAGACCCCGAGATAGCTGTGCAGATAACAGAAGATTGGGAGCTGTATCGCGGTGTCTATGACTCAAGCCGTGACCCAGGCAGCCCAAGTCAGGTTGAAAAAAAGCTCACTACATACCGTAGCTTAGAGCCTGCATCAGGTGCGGCGATAGCGAGCAGGCTGTTGCTAGGAGATATAGTAGATTCTAACCAACGCGTCCAGTTTAACAGGCAGCACCCCTATTCATTCCAATATTTCCATACAGACATTAGACCTAAGCCTATCGCTATTGTCCATGGCAGTGATAATGGGGCTTATGATTATGTAGCAATCGGAGCCGACCCTGGGGAGTATCATGATAGCATTGGGTCTATGGACCAACCCTGGGCACTTTACAATCCTAGACCAGAGGACGTACGAACTATTGAGGTACAGGCCGGAGATGTCGTAATACAACTGCCATCCAGACTGATTCATAGAGGCAGGAATCTAAGTGACGATGTGCGGGTGAACATGGGCCTGTACTAGGCCAAATAATATTGACTTAATGGCACAACAATGTTATTATTTTTTTATGAAACCGGATGGTAGAAGTGGTAACGTCACGCTGGAGCACAGCAGGGATCGTAGGTACGCAAGAGCGGCCGCTCGCCGTGTCGGTAGTAGTGCATTAAAAAAAGCAGTTAACACCGGGGAGAATCAAGCCTGGAGCAGACTGTACAACTATAAATACCCTAGAGTCACAAGAGGCGAAATATCTACAGCACGCATGTGGGGCTGGGTACTTAACTATAAATTCACAGAGTTCAAATCAGAGAGTGGTGTTATTGATGAGGTCGCTCGTGACTTTGCTAATAATCGCATAGGCAATGCATCGACACAGATCACGCCTGAACATGTCAGTGTGCTGACGGAAGGACTTGGAGAGATTGCGGAAGGAGGCCATATCCGTGCTGCCATGTCGCTTACTCGTAAGTCAACGGCTGCCCAGATGCTAGAAGATTTGCATCAAAGGTAGAAAGTTAGATTTTTGACGCACAAAGCGATAAACACCCAGCTTACGGTGTCTGGCTCCTGAGTCACAACTCAATTTATTAGCGTCAAAAGGTGTTTATTTTTTGGAAGATTCTAGTGCGTAGAGGAGACCCATCGTGACGCCACCAATCATAGTGAGGCCGATAAGGTAGGCACTTGTTGCCGTGAGCCATGATGATTCGTTGTCGCCAAACACGTCTGCAATCGCCCACAGTACGCCATAAGCGACAGCGGATACCACGGTAATGGTTTGTGCCGCATTGCGGTACTGCACAAGTGCACTTACTTTTGCTTTTGTCTGCGTCTTTGTCTTAGCTTTTGATTTCACTGGTGTTTTTGCTTTTGCCATTTTCTGGGCTCCTGTTAGTTGATAGCACAAACTATACTACTTATGGTTATTATTAACAACACCTGATTTTAAGATGTAAACAAGCCAAAAAGAGCTGGTGCTCACCTCTAGCGGAATGATACAATATACCACAAGCACTAACGGAGGAAAACAAAAGAGACCGTCTAAATAATTATGACCCGCCTACCACAGCCCGGAGCCGATGATAATACATGGGGAGATATTCTCAATGAGTTTCTTCAGGTCGAGCATAATTCGGATGGTACCCTCAAGAAAGCCACGGATATTACGACTGCTGCGGCCAATGCTTCAGCTGCTCTATCTACGGCCCAGTCAGCTCAGACGTCCGCTGCTAATGCACAGCAGACGAGCCAAAAAGGCCAAGCTGGTGGCTACGCCTCACTTGACGTCACTGGTAAGGTCCCGGTTAGTCAGTTGCCCGCCAGCACTGCCCCTGTCAATAGCGTTAATACCCGCACGGGCGACGTTAGTGGTCTGGCAGAGGACGCAGACCTACAGGCTCATATTTCGAACACGTCTAACCCTCACCTAGTAACAAAATCCCAGGTTGGTCTCAGTAACGTAGATGACACCTCCGACGCCAACAAACCCGTTTCTGCTGCTGCTCAAACTCAGCTAAACCTCAAGGCTCCGCTTGCGAGCCCCACGTTTACGGGCACAGTGACCGTACCAACGCCCACCAACCCAACAGATGCGACCACCAAGTCGTACGTTGACAGTACGGTTGCGGCCGGGACACCAGACGCCGACAGCCTCACGAAAGGTAAGATAAAGCTTGCTGGTGACCTGGGCGGCACCGCGGCACTTCCAACAGTACCTGGTCTTGCTAACAAGGTGAGTACAACGGTCACAGTGAATAGCCATCCGCTTTCTGCTAATGTGACAGTGACAAAAGCCGATGTTGGACTTTCGAATGTCACGAACACATCAGATGCAAACAAGCCTGTAAGCGTACTTCAGCAGGCGGCACTCGACGCTAAGGTAGATGATAACCAACTTGACCCTGATGGTATGCTCTCAGCCGATAGCGATTTATTGGTGCCAACCCAAAAAGCTGTCAAGGCGTATGTGGATGACACGGTTTCTGGGACTGTTCCTAGCGTACGGACGGTGAACGGCCATGCGTTAAGTTCAGATGTGACGTTGACAAAAGCCGATGTTGGTTTGGGTAATGTTGACGATACTTCTGACGCCACAAAGAATTCAGCTACTGCCACTCTTTCTAATAAACGATTCGTCCGCCGCGTAACGTCTCTGGCCTCTAGTGCTACCCCAACTATCGACACGGATAATTGTGACGCAGTAGATATAACCGCCCTCGCGACTGCGATTACTGATATGTCAGCAAACCTTACGGGGGCACCAGCGAACAAAGACATGCTGATTTTTGAGATAAAAGATAATGCCACGCCACGTGCCATTTCTTGGGGTTCATTATTTGTAGCCGGCGGTGTCGCACTCCCCACGACAACCGTAGCAAGCAAGATACTGACAGTAGGTTTTATATACTCAACGGCCAACGGCCTCAATAAATGGCGCTGTATTGCGTCAGTACAGGAGACGTAGGTGGCTATAACCGCAAACACAGGCTCAAATAACTGGAACACAAACGCTGCGTGGGTTGGCGGCGTCCAGCCTACCGCAGCCGATGATGTGATTATCCCCAATGGCGCAGCCTTAAGCATACCAAACACAACCACTGTGCTTTGCCGATCGCTGACCATGACTGGTACTGGTAGCCTTGCATGGTTCAACTCATCAACCTCCGTACTAGCTATTGGTGATGGCACGGCTGGTGCTGGGAATGTCGCCATCAGTATTGCCGGTACATGCACAATCACACCTAACATCGGCACTATAAACCTTGTATCAACCTCAACTACACAGCAGACAATCACCACTAGTGGCAGAACAATGCCAACCCTAGCATTTAACGGAGTTGGCGGTAGCTGGATTCTTGGTGATGCTCTAAACACAGCTACCACAGTCGATCTTATATTCCAGAATGGAACATTCAACACAGCGAATTATGCAATAACGGGCGGTCGACTAAACTTTAGCACCGGTGGTGCGCGAACAGTCACATTCGGCTCATCTGCAATATCAGCAACATCTATCACCTATGGAAATATGACAGGTGTCACAATGACGGCCAATACAGCGGTGGTCACAATTACCACTACTACTGTTAGCAACAACAACATAGTCGTCATGAACAGTTTTAACTGGAATGGCCTGTCGCTTGTGTTCAGTAATAATAACCAAGCAACAATCAATATTCAAAGCGCTACTATTGGCAGTCTCACAATAAATGGCACAGTCAACCAGAATGACACGTATCGTATATCCGGTAACTTCACTATGACGGGTACGTTCACTGTCAACGGAAATAGTGCGCTAAACCGACCGCTGATTTATTCAACTACTACAGGCACTCCTGTGATAATTACTGCTGCTGCCACCTCACTGAACAATGTAGACTTTAAAGACGTAACGGGTGCTGGTGCTGCAACGTGGGCGATAACATCCGGGTTTGTTGGCGATAGGCTAGGTAACTCGAACATTAGTTTCACTACGCCATTACCAACCACCATAAGTACAGCTGGCTCCACAAACGATGCAACGAAGTGGTCTGGTGGGCGTGTGCCATTGCCTCAAGACGATGTAACGTTCACGGGGCCTGGTGCAATAACTATGAACGCCTTTATGATAGGTAAGAATGTAGACTTTTCCGCTTACACTGGAACGTTGACAATAACATCAAGCGGCACCGAGTACGAACTATTTGGGAGCGTCACACTTGGGTCTGGCATGAGCTTTGGTTCTAGCCCCAACACGTTAATCCTTGGCCTATCAGGTCGCGGCACTCATATGATAACAAGCAATGGCAAACTATTCTTCCCGGCTGGCTCCAATGGAACACTTAACCTGAGAGGTTTCGGCGGCAGCTATACCCTCACAGATGCGTTCAGCTTCAAAAACCCTGTTTCCGCTGCGCTTAACGTACTAGCCGGAACGTTTGATAGCGCCAGTTATCAGATGGATATAGGACGCTACGTCACAAACGGTGCAATCACAAGGTCCAACCTACTAGGCAGCAGTATCATTAACCTGTATGTGACTACAGGCTCAACATTCATCACAGCAAGCGCCACAGGTAATACGATGGATGCGCTCAACGTCACGTTTAATGTTATGGTGGTTAGCTCAAATACCCGCTCACTAGATTTAGGCGGTGTAGTTATAGGCACATTCAACTATAATCTTGCCGGTTCACTTGGACAGATGACAGCCATCAGCAGTGGATATATCAACACGCTCAACTTTTCCGATGCAACCAACGCTAGAACGCTCGCAATTACCTCTGGCCAGACATTATCAGTTAATGACCTCAACGTATTCGGCTTGGCAAGTAAGCTCATTACAGTCACGTCTGGTACTGCTGGCAACCCTGCATACCTAGAAGTCATAGGTGCGCCGGCGGTCACAGATTATCTGTCGGTCAAAGACATATTCGGAGTTATCCCGAACAAAATCTATGCAGGGGTGAATTCAACTAACGTATCCGGCAACACAAACGTAGAGTTTACGGCCACGCCGACAGGACCTTACATATCTCGCAGGGGTGATGTGCAGGTGTCAAACGCCACTTCTGCCACCGCGATACTCGGCTATGGGTTGCCACCAACAGCCGGTAGAAAAATAGTTGCTTTTTACACGGGCACAAACAACATCGCCGGCACGATAACACCTCCTGCCGGGTTCACGCAAATAGGTACTATTCAGGGGACTACACCGTGGATAACAGTGTGGGAGAAAATATCAGATGGCACGGAGACATCATTAACATTTTCAAAATCCGGCGCAGCTCCCCAGATATCAGGTATCAAAGCA
>CALMSM010000159.1 GCA_937872425.1 uncultured Candidatus Saccharibacteria bacterium | reverse complement strand
CCGTCCAGGTATTCAGACAAAGAAAGACGAATGTGACGCATGCCCTGCTATCCCTGGCATTCAAAACACCCAATCCGAATGTCGCTCATGCGAAGAGTCAAAGGATGAAAAAGATACTGCCGTCTGTATTGAACTCAAAAAACAAGCAAGTAACACCACTCAGCGCATCAATAATGCGGATGGGACCATGGCAAAGGCCGGTGATACAATCGACTACACCCTGTCTGCACAAAACACTGGTGTTGTGAAAGTACAGAGCTTCGCAATCGAAGAAAACATCTCTGACATTCTGGACTACGCAGAGGTTGTTGATTTGCACGGTGGGACATGGGACAAAGCAACTAACATTGTTAAATGGCCAGCAGGACCAATCGAGGGCAAAGCAACCATGCAGCAAAAGCTAACGGTTAAGGTTAAGGACCCCATCCCCCAAACACCGATATCTTCATCCAACCCCGGCACATTCGACCTAACAATGACGAACGTGTACGGCAACTCAGTTAACATCAAACTACCCCCGAACGTCGTAAAGACAACCGAACAAGTTACCACAACACTACCAAACACCGGCCCAGGCACCAGCCTTGCGATAGGGTTCACTGTGACGGTCGTGATTGCCTACTTCTTTGCGCGTAGCCGACTACTCGTTACCGAGCTTGGAATCGCAAGACAAGAATATGCGTCAGCAGGGGGAGTCTAACCATGAGTGAACACATAAAACGTCACGAATCAGATGCGCACGAAGAATCGCTAGTGAACAAAGAGCATGTGGCCAAGAGCCAAGAACTGGCAGCTGAACACGCTCGAAAAGCATTAGAAAAACATGCAGAGCAAGACAAAGCTGCACTCAAACAAGAGGCCGAGCAACATGCAAAAGAAGCAAAGTCCCATACAATCGACAAGAGCCAATCAGAAAAACGTGACGACCTATCCCTACCCGGTGTTCAACAATCAATGAAAAACCGCACATACAAACGTGAGCTAGCAAAAATCCAGACCAAGTTGCCCAAAACAAGCCGTACATTTAGCAAAATAGTACATGGCAAAACCGTAGAAGCCATTAGCAATGTAGGAGCCTCTACGGT
>CALMSM010000158.1 GCA_937872425.1 uncultured Candidatus Saccharibacteria bacterium | reverse complement strand
AGACGTCGCAGTCCTCGAACTTAGTTTGGATGCCGGCTTTGTCAGGACAAACATCACACTCGGCAGGCTTCGTCTGCATTCCTTCGCGCTCAGGACAAACATCACACTCGGCCCAGCTAAGCTGTTTGCCAGGTTTATCTGGGCAGGCATCACACTTGGTGGTGCCTGTTTGGATGCCCCCAATCTCAGGACAAACATCACATTGCGATGATGCTGTTTGTTCACCGGGAGTATTAGGACAAACATCACATTCTGATGTGTAGAGCTGCTCACCAGCTATTCTTGGACAAACATCACACTGTGCCCGTGTTGTTTGGACGCCAGGGATAAGCCAACAGACGTCCACTATGGGCGGTTGTGGCTGACCGATGACAATGATGTTACCGCAATCAAACATAATTAGGAATTTGCCCTGGCTGCCATTGCCTTCGAGTGCCTTAAAGTTGTACGTCCCCCAACTTGATACGTTTCGAGCGTAGAATGTGCTTGAGCCGATTTTAACCGGCACTTCGCCGCGCTTTCCATACGCAATCCTCCCGAGAGAGAACATCTGGTCTCCGTAGTCTTTGGTATTTCGTGTGACCACGTTAGTGCCAGGGCTGGCTATCGCAGCACAGCTCGCACCGAAGTGTGCATATATAGCTCGTATGTCGGCGTTGCTGTTGCACCAGTTGACTGCATCTTGCTTGGAGCTTATCCCGCCAGGGATTATATCGTTATTTGATGCTGCAAGGCTTGGCTGCGCTGGTGATACGACAGCGGCAAACTGGATGAACATAGCGAGAACAATAAATATGGCACCAGTACGTCTGACTGTACTCTCACGCTTCATGCGCTTGGTATAGAACGATAATTGGTTGATGAGGCTTGGGTTGTACGGTAGGTTACTCAGTAATTTTCTGAACATTATGCCTTTTCCTTTTGTTTTAATATTGCTTAAGTTTATTGAAACACAAATTCGTGTGTTCACACAAGGGGTATCTCTTGTTTTATGCCCTATGGCTGTCTATAATGGTGGATAAGTTCAAAGAAACTAAGAGGTGAAGAGGGTACAAATTGGTCAAAAAAGACGATTATTCAGCTGATCAGATTCAGGTGTTGGAGGGTCTGGAGCCCGTTCGTAAGCGTCCGGGTATGTACATTGGCGGTACTGGCGTTGAGGGCCTACACCACTTGGTGTGGGAAATTATTGATAACGGTATAGACGAGGCGCTGGCCGGTCATGCGACGCAAGTGTCTGTTGTGCTTCTAGCCGATGGTGGCGTACGTGTAACTGATGATGGTCGTGGTATTCCGACAGACATTCATCCAAAGACAGGCAAGAGTACCGTAGAGACGGTCCTGACCGTCTTGCACGCTGGTGGTAAGTTTGGCGGTGGCGGATATAAGGTATCTGGTGGTTTGCACGGTGTTGGATCTAGTGTGGTAAATGCGTTGTCCGAGAAGTTGATTGTGCGTATTTTTGGCGACGGCAAGATTCATGAGCAATTCTATTCACGTGGTGTCCCAGAGTCAGACCTTAAAGTTGTAGGAAAAACAACAAAAAGGGGCACGGAGATTACGTTTTACCCTGACGCAACGATATTTGAGACGGTCAAAATCAACTACACAACAGTCCTGGACCGTCTACGCCATGCTGCGTATTTGACTAAAGGTATTCGCACTAATCTTGAAGATGAAGCGACGGGTAAGCGTTATGGTTTCTACTTTGAGGGTGGTATTCAGTCGTACGTCAAGCACCTCAACCACGGCAAGGATGTTGTGGATGAAGATATTTTCTATGTTGATAAGATGGTCAAAGACGTACAGGTGGAGATTTCACTCCAGTACACCGAGGCCTACAATGAAATCATTAAAGCATTCGCCAATAATGTTTTTAACCCAGATGGCGGTACGCATTTAACCGGATTCCGTGCAGCGTTGACTCGTGTGATTAATGACTATGCTCGCAAGAACGGTCTCCTCAAAGAAAAGGAAGAGAACCTGAGCGGAGAAGATACTCGAGAGGGTCTAACTGCTGTTATTTTGGTCAAACTTCCTGATCCACAGTTCGAGGGCCAGACGAAGAACAAACTTGGTAATCCAGAAATTCGCGGCTACGTCGAGCAGGTGCTCGGCGAGTATCTCAATTATTATCTGGAGGAGCACCCTGGTGTTGCCAAGAAGATTGTTGGCAAGGCGCTGCTTGCTGCCCGCGCACGTAAAGCTGCCCGTGCTGCCCGTGATAATATCTTGCGTAAAGGCGTGCTCGAAGGCGCAAGTATGCCGGGTAAACTGGCTGACTGCTCTAGTAAAGACCCGAAAAACTCGGAATTGTACCTCGTAGAGGGCGACTCTGCGGGTGGCTCTGCCAAGTCTGGTCGTGACAGTAAGACACAGGCGATTTTGCCACTCAGGGGTAAGGTTCTCAACGTCGAGCGAGCACGACTAGATAAGATGTTGGCAAATAACGAGCTTGTCAGCTTGATTAAGGCACTTGGCGTCGGGATTGAAGATTCATTTGATGTCGCCGGCCTGCGTTATGATCGTATCATCATCATGACTGATGCCGATGTAGATGGGAGCCACATCAGTACGCTTCTCATGACTTTCTTCTTCAGGTTTATGAAGCCGGTTGTCGACGGCGGTCATTTATACCTTGCTAAGCCACCTTTGTTCGAGCTGGTGACTTCAGGTAAAAAAGATAACGTGTTTATTTACGACGAAGCCGAACTAGATGTTGTATTGGCAGATACAATCGCTGCTCGTAAGAAGGCAGGAGCGGCTATTGACCCTAATGATGACCGCCTGAAGCAGGCAGGGTTCACCGAGCAGAAACGATACAAGGGTTTGGGCGAAATGGATGCTGAACAGTTGTTCGAGACCACCATGAACCCTGAGAAGCGTGTGCTTGTACAGGTACGCGTTGCTGACGCAGAAAAAGCTGATGCGATATTTAACAAGCTGATGGGTACGGAAGTTGAACTGCGCAAAAACTTTATTCAGGCCAATGCAAAATTTGTGAAGGATTTGGACATTTAGTATGGAAGACGACAACACACCAATCGAATCAGTAGAAATTCCAGAGACTCCATCAGTTGATGAAGTAGCCCCTCGGCTCGATTTCGAGACGGTTACAGACATCACACACTCACGCAGTGTTGAGATTCGTACCGTAGAGAACGTCATGGAAGACAGCTATTTGCGTTATTCCATGAGCGTTATCATCGACCGCGCGTTGCCAGATGTGCGTGATGGCCTCAAGCCTGTTCATCGTCGCATCTTGTACAGCATGAACGAAAAAGGCCTGAGAAGCGGTGCTAAGACACGCAAGAGTGCCAACGTTGTCGGTGAAGTTATGGGTAAATACCACCCACACGGTGACTCATCCATCTACGACGCCATGGTGCGTTTGGCACAGCCATGGGCGATGCGCTATCCGCTGGTCACCGGTCAGGGTAACTTTGGTAGTATGGATGGTGATCCACCGGCCGCCATGCGTTATACCGAAGCTAAAATGGCACGACTGGCTGATGAAACCCTTGCAGACATTGACAAAGAGACGGTAGATTTCCGCGAAAACTATGACAACACAACTACTGAGCCAACGGTGTTACCAGCCAAGCTGCCGAACCTGTTGCTTAACGGTCAGTTGGGTATCGCCGTCGGTATGGCGACAAATATCCCGCCGCATAACCTAACCGAGTTGGTTGACGCTGAAGTTGCGTTGATTGATAACCCAGATGCATCGTTGGATGACTTACTTGAATTTATCAAAGGACCAGATTTCCCGACGGGTGGCGTGATTTATGGCAAGGAATCTATCCGTACGGCATATGCAACTGGTCGTGGTGGTGTTGTCACTAGGGGCGTGGCCGAGATTGTTGAGACGAGTAAGGGCAAACACCAGATTATAATTACCGAAATCCCATATGCACTGAACAAAGAAAGTTTAGTGCTCAAGATTGCTGACCTGGTGCGTGACAAAAAACTTACAGGTATCAGTGACCTTCGCGACGAAACAGCTCGCGGCGATGTTCGTATTGTAATCGACCTTAAAAAGGACGCTTACCCCAAGAAACTCCTCAACCAGTTGTACAAATTGACACCGTTGCAGACCAGCTTTCACTTCAATATGATGGCGCTTATTGACGGTATCCAACCACGTGTGCTTGGGTTGCAAGACATCTTGAGCGAGCACATTAAGCACCGACAAGTTGTTGTGCGACGCAGAACAGAGTATGAACTCCGTAAGGCTAAAGACCGTGCGCATATCCTGGAGGGTTACAAGATTGCTTTGGACCATATCGAAGAAGTGATTAAGGTTATCCGAGCAAGCCAGACATCCGAAGAAGCACAGATTAATCTGATTGAGAAGTTCAAGCTATCTGAAATTCAGGCGAAGGCAATCTTGGCTATGCAACTACGCGCACTGACGGGTCTGGAGCGTGGAAAGATTGAGGCAGAATTAGCTGAGCTGATGAAGCTAATCAGCAAATTGGAAGCTATTTTGGCTGACGAGAAGAAGATTTTGGCCGTTATTCGTAAAGAACTACTCGAATTGAAGGACCAGTATGGCGATGAACGTCGTACTAAGGTTATCAACGGTGAATTGGGTAAGATGAGCGACGAAGATTTGATTGCAGATGAGCAGGTTGTTGTTACACTTACATCAGCTAACTACATTAAGCGTAGTCCAATAGCTGACTACAAGAAACAGGGCCGTGGTGGTAAGGGTCGTCGTGGCATGGCTACTAGAGAAGAAGATGTCATTGAACACGTTGTGAATGCATCGACTCACGACTTCCTGCTGTTCTTCACCAATAAGGGTCGCGTATTCCGCTTGAAGACGTACGAAGTACCTGCTGTTGGCCTAAATGCCAAGGGTGTCGCTATCGTGAATCTCTTGCAGCTGCAGCCAGAAGAGACGGTGAGTGCAGTTATTAACGTGAGCAAGCAGAACCAGACGGGTAACTTATTGATGTGTACTGTGCGTGGTGTTGTCAAAAAGACACCGTTTGAACAGTACAAGAACGTCCGTCAGAGTGGCTTAATCGCGATTAACCTTGACGAGGGTGACGAGCTGAAGTGGATTCGCATGACCAACAATGACAATGAAGTAGTCATCTCAACTCAGCAGGGTCAGGCAATTCGCTTCCACGAGAAGGATGCTCGCCCTATGGGTCGCGTGTCTCGTGGTGTTCGCGGCATCAGGCTTCG
>CALMSM010000157.1 GCA_937872425.1 uncultured Candidatus Saccharibacteria bacterium | reverse complement strand
TGCCGCTGGTACAGGCGGGGCCGCTTCTACTGCTGCCGCAACAGGGGCGGGCGGGGCGGCTGCTGGCGCAAGGTCGGGATAGTCTGCCAGCACTTCGGCGGGGACGGGCTTAGCACGCTTTTCGTAGGACAAAGCGTTAGGCAATTGCGAACGACGATAAGACTCCAGCCCTTCTCCCACAAGTTGACGATGTAGGTCAGCCAATATCTCGTCAACAGACTTGGTTAGTTTCCCGTTGCGCTGTGCTCCCGCTGGTAGAGGGTAGACAACTTCCTTTGATGTTTGTACGCCAAGAATGTTTCGCTTACCGGACTGACTTACAAAGTTGCCTCGGTTGGCTTCAATAAATTCTTGCCGTGTCATTTCCCACGGTCGCCGGATGGTAGCCGCTTCCACCACTGGCGGGGCGGCTGGCGCTACGGGTTCGGCGTCAATCACGCTCTTGACCACGGCCCGGTCGGTGCTGGTCAGCGGTTCCATCATTGCCGCTGGTTCCCCAGGCGTGAAGTCATACGATTCGGGCAATGCGCCTTCTGCTCTCAGGTCACGCGCAATGGTGCCAGCGTCCTGCCCTTCTGCCGCACGTGCAAGAATCTCGTCCTTAACGCCAATCTGCTCAGCTATGGCAACGTTGCTGTCTCTTGCCGCTTGCAGGGCGGGGGCAATGGTCGGCGGGGCTGGTGCTGCTTGGGCCACTTCCGCTACGGTTGTGGGCAGAGCAGGCGCCGCTACAGGGTGCGCCGCTTGTTCGGGTGCGCCTAACAGGGTGTCCAGCTTCGTGCGCCAAGCCTTTGCCTGCGCCTCGGTCAGCTTGCCACGCGTCGGCGGGGGTAGGGTCTGGTCTCCCTGCAACCAATCCGCATACTGCCGAATGTACTGCTTGGTCGCCACGCTCTTTTGCTGCCCGATAAGGCGCTCCACCGGCGTCAGGGCTTCCCTGCCCTTGAATGCTCTCAGGGCAACGGCGGCTTCGGCGTCGTCCAGGGTGCTCAGCCAGTCTCGCCAAGCCCTTGTAATGGGCACGCCTTGAGGAACCACGAACATGGCATCGTCAGTCAAGCCCGCTTCCCTGAACGCCTTGTTGACGAAATTGGCGATTGCGTGCGGTTCGGGCATCCCGCTTGCCGTTGCGGTCG
>CALMSM010000156.1 GCA_937872425.1 uncultured Candidatus Saccharibacteria bacterium | reverse complement strand
GCACTGGCGGGGTCGGTCGCATTCTGTAGGGCTGTTGCCACTCCCTGCAAGACGCCTTCCGTGCGTCCCACTTCCGCTTGTGCAACCTGCTCAGCAATCGCTCGTGTCTCTGGCACACCGGGCACGATGGTGGCCGCCATCATGTCAGCGACTTGGGGCAAGGCTTCACCCGCTTTCGTCACATCGGCGTGCGCTCCGCTTGCGGCTGCGTCTGACGCTTGCTGGCGTATCAGATTGTCCGCCCGGTCGAGCACCTTCATAAAGTCGTCTTTGGTCTTGGCGTTCTTCCAAGCTGCGTTTAGGCCAGTGAGCATGTCGGGTTGCAGATACAACCTTTGCGGTAGCAGGGTGTCCAGGGGCGGTCTGGTTCCACCGGCCAGCACACCCGCAATCTCAGCCCTTGCCGTCGAGACGTTCCAGTTACGGGCAAGCACTTGGTCAACCAAGCCAGCATGGGGGCCAGCCACGGTAGCCGGAGCCAGGGGGCGCAAGCCTGTACTACCCCTGCCCAGGTTTACCCCGTTTGTCCACAGGTCATCTTTCAGTTTGCCCACGGCATCACCAAACACACGCACACGCGCCGGCCCTTCTCCGATTCTGCTTGTGGTCGATACTTTCCGCACAGCCCTTGACCACGGCAACTTGGCGCTAAATTGCCAGCCCTTACCCTGAATGTACTCGGTGAAGGCGTTCGACTGCTTGACTGGCACATCATTGATTGCCGTGTACAGGCTTTGGTTCGCAATGGGCACTTCGCTTGCCAACCTGCGGGCGTCGTCCATGCTTCGCCCCACCCCGTAGCCGTCGAATGCGCCGGTGAAGACGTTGTTGGCGAAGTTCTTCAAGGCGTAGCGGGGCGTGCCAAGCAGGAAGGCGCTTTCAATGTCCTTGAGCCAGCGTACCCACCGTTGGTCAAGCGGTTCCTCGAAGACAAGCTCACCCGCCTTGTTCGGCGTGAGCATGTCCTTCGCCGCCGCATTGCGCAAGAACACGGTATCGGACAACTCCCCCACCAACTTGGGCATGTTGACCGGGCCGCCTTCCTTCAATGCCTCTTGCACGCTCGGCAAGCTGGCAACGTCAAACCCGTCCAGGGCCTTCGCCATCTGCCTTGCCCGTTGCGCTCCACCCGTCAGGGCATCGGGATTGCTCAGGAAGCCATTGAACACGCGCGCTACTTCATCGGCGCTTGCCCCAGGCGGTAGCATCTCGCTCAGCCAGCCGCCGTAGGTGAGGGCGTCTTGAGCCGATAGGTAGACTTCCGTCTTTGGCGTGTGACGCATTACCCATCCCAGGATAGGCACTTTCCCTTCGTTGATTCCCTTCGCCCCTGCGGTAACAAACTTGTCCCATAGGGTCAGGTCGCCCACCATTCCTTGCATGGCGGGAATGTAGGCATCCATGAAGCGCCGCAAGCGGGCGGCCTGCGATGCTTCTTTGCCCAGGCCCAACACCATCAGCGGGTCAAGGGGCCAGCCCGTTGCCATTTCTGCTACAAACTGCTCAGCCCCACTGTACCGATTCAGGTAGGTGGGTAGAGCTTGCTCAAGACTTTCTTGCGGGCTGGTTGTCGTCGCCACAATCGGGTCTTGCAGACTGGCAAGCAGGGGCAATGCTTCCGGCTTGCCCATCTTCATCGCTGCCAATGCGGTCAGGCCCAGGAAGGGGGCCATTGCCTCTTGGCGGGCGGCTGGTGAAAGCAAACGGGCAATCGGTTCCTTCGCCAACTGCTGCCGGAAAGTGGGGTCGCGTGTCGCCTCCCCTTCCAATGCGCCCAGGGGTACACCCGCCGCCGCCTGCGCTGCTTGCCCCAACCAGGACATACCCGCTACAGCCCCATAGTGCAGGTTGCGGAACAGGTCGCCAATGACGGGTAGGCGCTCGGCTTGCTCCAATCGCTGCGGAGCCTGCACAAGAGACGTGAGCAGATTCGCACCGTTCGGCATGACTGAAACGATGCGCTTCAGTTGTTCGCTCGGCTGCTTCAGTTC
>CALMSM010000155.1 GCA_937872425.1 uncultured Candidatus Saccharibacteria bacterium | reverse complement strand
CCATCGATGTATTTCATGAGGTTGCTGGAGATGTGGCGGTATTTTGTAATCCTGAAACAATCTCGTCTATCGCGGATGGTATCGACTCTGCACTGACGAAGACAGTTGCGACAAAATATCCCAAAACTCTTTCTTGGGAAAAGATTGTTGTGGGTATTCTAGAGAAAATCCAGGAGGTAGTACAATGAGCAAACGAGTGATGGTTACGGGTATAAATGGATTTGTTGGTCATCATGTGGCCCATGAGCTGCATGATAATGGCCATGTTGTAGTGGGGACCGGGACGGATGCAGAGCTTGACCCTGCGCTTAGCATTTTCGTTGAAGAGTTCTACGGTGAATGTGACCTGACTGACCCAGAGCAAGTTGCGGGGCTTCCCCTCGACACAATTGATGCTGTTATCAACTTGGCAGGTATTGCTCGAGTGGATGATTCGTTCGGGGGTGATGCACAGGAACGCTACAACCGGGTTAATGTGGGGGCCCACGTTACAGTCGTGGAGCGCCTCAAAGAGTTGGGCAGGCTCAGCACACGTATTGTGGCGGTGAGCAGCGGTGCGATTTATGACAATCACCTGCCCATGCCCGTCACTGAGCAGACACCACTTATTAGCAATGCCCCGCCATATCCCAACAGCAAAATCTTGATGGAGCAGGCTATGCTGGAATACCGCGCACTTGGCATGGATATTGTCATAGCGCGCCCGATGAACCACATTGGGCCTGGACAACTAGCGGGATTTATCGTGCCAGAAATGATTGCAAAACTTCAAGCCATGGGGCCAGACCATGTGATACGAATGGGGCGACTTGATACCAAGCGAGACTATACTGATGTACGTGACGTTGCCAGAGCATACCAGTTATTGGCAACCACCGATGTGCTCAACCATGACATCTACAATATCTGTTCTGGCGTCAGCCATAGTGGCCAGGAAATATTAGATATATTGCAGGGACTCATGGGTATAGCTGATGTGACTACAGAGATTGACCCCGACCGTGTGCGACCTTCTGGTACTGACCCCTTGGATATCTATGGAGATGCCTCGAGACTACACCAAGACACTGGTTGGACACCACAGATATTCCTACGGCAGACACTCGCAGACATCGTAGATAACACGAAAGGATAGCTATGAAACATATCCAGAAAGTGCACCCCTGGAAGCTGTTATCATCCCAAACAGCTTTAAACGAAAAATGGTTCCCTGTGCGGAAAGATACTGTACAGCTTCCGTCTGGAAAGATTATTGACGACTATTTTGTCTGGGAGAGCCCTCCTATCGTCGCTGTTGTGCCTGTTACCCCCGAAGGAAAGTTTGTGCTTGTTCGCCAATATCGTCACGCCATGAACTCAATTCGGCATCAGTTCCCCGCTGGTGCCGTTGATAAAAATGAGACCGCTGAGCAAGCCGCACTACGCGAACTCAAGGAAGAATCGGGTTACACAACCACTACTCCACTCGTTCGGCTGGGTATTTTCGCCCCGTATGCAACAAAGGTAACTGGTACCGAAGAAGTGTTCCTTGCTCTCGACGCAACATTTGTAGAAGCGCCCCTTTATGACGAGCAGGAAGAGAGTGAAGTCGTACTCATGACCGAACAAGAGATTTGGGATTTACTTGAGTCAGACGAAACACATATGATGACACTAGCCGCGGGGTTCTTGATGGCGCTTCGACATCTCAAAAAGCTATAAAGTTGTGCAACCCCGACAACTAGGCTTCTTTTTGTAGGTCGTGATCCACCATCAGCTTGACCAAGCCAGGGAAGTCAACTTTGCGCTCCCAGCCAAGTTCTTTTTCTGCTTTGGTCGGGTCACCAAGTAATAGGTCGACTTCTGCGGGACGGAAGAATTCTGGGTTTATTTTGACAACTGTCTTGCCTGTCGTTTCATCGACTCCCTCTTCGTTCTCGCCCTCACCCTTCCAGCTAATGGTTACACCAATTTCTTTGAACGCAAGTTCGCAGAATTCGCGGATGGAGTGGGTTTCTCCGGTCGCTAGTACATAGTCCTCTGGCTTGTCTTGCTGCAATATCCGCCACATACCCTCAACGTAGTCACCGGCGTAACCCCAGTCACGCTGGGCGTCTAGGTTGCCAAGCTCTATACAGTCTTGTTTGCCATGCTTAATACGGGCCACGGCCTGGCTAATCTTGCGTGTGACAAACTCTGGGCCGCGCCGTTCACCCTCGTGATTAAACAATATGCCGCTCACAGCAAACATGTCGTAACTTTCTCGGTAGTTCTTGGCAATCCAATAGCCATAGAGCTTAGCAACACCGTATGGGCTGCGTGGGTGGAAACTAGAATCTTCTGTGTAGCCAGCCTTTGGTCGGTTGTAGTCAAGCCCACCAAACATTTCACTGGTTGATGCTTGATAAAACTTTGTGGTCTTCTCGCGGCCGGTCAAGCGAATTGCTTCAAGCATATTGAGTACACCCCCACCAGTAACGTTGTGGGTCAAGATTGGGTCACGAAACGAGTAACCGACGTGGCTAATTGCGGCAAGGTTATACACCTCGTCTGGCTGGGACTGCTGCACGGCACGCACGAGTGAAGACAAGTCGGTCAGGTCTGCCATGATTACTTCAACAAACGGATACTCTGCTTTGAAGCTTTTATACTTTGGGTGCGATGCCTCCATCTGACCACGCAAGATGCCGAACACTTCATAGCCTTTGCTGTGCAATAATGCTGCAAGGTGACCACCGTCTTGTCCGTTTACTCCTGTAATCAATGCTCGTTTTGCCATAACTCTCCTCGCTTATTTTGTTCGTTTAAGTATAGCGGGTTTGGAGGCGGGTGGCCAGGGATGAATGAGCGTGAGTGCAGCGAGCCCCCACCATGTATACGCAACAGCTTCGGTTGCCCAAATATGCACCAATATGTTTGTAAACATCAGACCAACCAGGCTAACGAATAAGCCAACCGCAAGCCAGTCGCCTGATGTAGCTTGAATGAGCAACCGCCACCCAACCAGGACAAGAATAGCCATAAATAGGGCGAGGCCGGCGAGGCCCACTTCTGTGGCAACCTGTAGGTAATAGTCTTCGTTGAGTTGGGTGCCTTGGACATTGTTGCGGATAGAGGCGAGGCCGGCGGTGCCTGGGCCAGAGCCGAGTGGATTGTGTTGGATTTTGGCAATTGATTCACGAACAAACCGTATACGCAGCTGGTTGGGGTCCTCAAGCGTCGTGCTTTGATCCGCGTGAAGAACAACATTCTGAACCAGATACGTATTCCACGACGCAACAATTCCCAAAACCAACATGACTAGTGCAAGTATCGTAGTAATGGCCAGCAGCTTGACCTGTTTGCGTGATATCTTGGGCTTGTGTGGGGTGAACATCGCAAGCGTCATGATAACCAACACTCCCCCAATCCATGCGCTACGGGAAAAACTAAACCACAAACATAGAGCGCTCAGCATCAAGAACCCGTATGCCAGCTTGCGCCCTCGTTTGCTGCGCAACCAAAGTGCGCCCGCTAAACCCACAATAATCAACACATACGACCCTAGTGAGTTTGGGTCTCGCTGGGTAGACATAATTCGTTCTAGGTCTGGCTTGTCATCTATAAAAAACGCGGGTAGAACACCATTAGCCCGACTGTAGCCAAGATGAGTCAATGCATTGGTGGGCAAAAAGAGATATTGCACCACACCAAATGTCAGCACGACGAATGCACTCATGAGCACGGCAATGAGTGATTTGCGCCGTAGCTCTCGGACATCCATCAGTTGTGTCAGCAACGCGCCATAAACAAAAAACGCCAAAAACCTGAGGTTAAATACTATCCCCAGAATTTCTGCGTCTTGATCGGTGGGCTTGATCACTGCGAGCAGTAGTGTTAGCGCTGTATAGGCAGCAATAAGCCACATGAGTTTATCCCTGAAAAGCTCTCGGATACCCTGCTTTGATAGGTAAGCGCAGGCAGCCATACCGAGCCCCCACACCATCAACACATCTTTAGCAATTTTTGCTGCGGGTAGCAACCCAAAGCTGGTCCCAAACCATGTCGAAAGCAGTATGTGTAGCGGCGCATACGCCAATATCCCCACAAATATCCAAAAACTCGCTCGTGTTATCCTCTGCATTGCTATAATTGTACCTGATGTCTGCAAAACATATTGTCATAGATGCTCGAATCCGCCCGGCTAGCACTGGACGGCCTGTCGACAGACTGCTGGAATACCTGCCTGAGCTTGATACAACCAATCACTACACTGTCTTGACCAAACCCAACGACCCCTGGACTACAACTGCCAAAAATGTCTCTGTTGTGTCGTGTGGCTTCAGGATGTTTTCGTTTAATCCGCTCAACCAGATTCTGTACGCATGGCAGCTATACCGCTTACGACCAGATTTGGTGTATTTCACGCTCACTGGTCAACAGCCATTGGGGTATTTTGGTCGGCAGATTACATTGACGCATGACCTAACTATGTATGAGTTTGTGCGCGCAGGCAGATTACCTTTGTGGGCACACCAGCTGCGTATGGTTGGGTATCGACTTCTTATGTGGGCAGCCCATCGTAAAGCCAAGCACATCATCGTGCCAAGTGATTATGTAAAGGCAGGCTTGTCTGCGTTTCATCCTTTTACCGCCCGCAAAATAAGCCGTGTATATGAGTCTAGTGAGCCGCCCATCGTTGCCAAGCCATCACCACTGGGTGGGGTCAAAGATCAGTTCATCCTCCATGTGGGGAGCCCCTTCCCACATAAAAACATTGAGCGTTTAATCGAAGCCTTTGAGTTGCTGCACGCCGATAACTCGGGCTTGCAGCTCGTGCTGGCGGGCAAGCGTGAGTTTTTCTTTGAGAAACTACAACACCAAATCAATGCAAGCTCAGCAAAAGACGCAATTATTGTCCCTGGTTTTGTGAGTGACAGCGAGCTGAAATGGTTGTACGAAAATGCCTTATGTTATGCGCTCCCGAGCGAGAGTGAGGGGTTTGGCCTGCCAGGACTGGAGGCTATGGCGCATGGTTGCCCTGTGGCAAGCAGCAATGCAACCTGCCTGCCAGAAGTGTACGGTGATGCGGCCGTGTACTTCGACCCCTTGGATGTGATGGAGATAGCACGGGTTGTTGGTGGGGTTATATCTGATAAAACGCTTGCCAGCGACCTCGTAGCCAAGGGTAAGAAACGACTCAAAAAGTACTCGTGGCACACCATGACCAAGCAAATGCACGATATTATGCTGCAAAACACTAAATAGCCCCTCCTGGGGTTGTGTTCCGGGGCGTGATTGGTTGGCTTAGGTGCGGCTCTTATTCCGCAGAGACGGCGGGTATTGTAGCTTTAAGCACGATGTGGCGCTCTTGGCCCTCACCCATAGACTCCGTCTCAATGCCGTTTTCACCAGCGGCCTTGTGCACGATACGTCGGTCTGCAGCATTCATGGGCTTCAGGTGCATGTCCTCTCCGGACTCTTTGACTTTGTCGAACCATACTTGGGCGCGGTCCACTAGCTGATCAGCACGCTGTTTCTTGTAGTCGGCAATGTCGACATTTACTCTGTGGTGAGCAAAATGATTGCCTTTGAGTGCATTTGATGTCATGAACTGAAGGGCCCGCATTGTGTCGCCGTTATGACCAATCAGAAACCCGTTCATGTGTGTGCTTGGAACATGGAGTTCAATCACCTCGTCATCTTCGGTGGTTGCATACACATCCGTGTTCAAACCAAAGAATGACAGCATGTCCTCGATGTATTTCTTAGCGTACAAAATCGCCTCGTCCATCGAGTCGTTTGTCACTTGCGTATCTGGCATTACTTCCTCCTTTTGTTAGATTTCTTCTTGGAAGGAGTTTTTCGTTTTGGTTTTGATACTATCTCTGCTTCTACGGCTTTTTTGACCCTTTGTTCTGCTTTTTCCGAAGGCTTGTCAGCAATGATTTCCATCTCTGTTTCATCCGTCTTCAGCACTTTAGCTTGCTGGATATAGGCTACAACGCCACCAACAAACCAGTACAATGACAGCGCTGACGCTAGGTTGATGGTAAATAGGATAATCATGAACGGTAACAGATAGCGTGTACCGCCCATAACTGCCGTGTTTACTTCGCTGCTCTCTGCTTGCTTGCCGTTGTTAGCATCTTTGAGAATGTCGCGGAGTCGTTTGCCGTCTTTGGGTTTTGGCATGAGCTGGCCACTCTGGAAATATTGCGCAACCGCGCTACCTAACACCAAGAACATGGCAGGCCAGTAGATGCCCCCGCCTGTATTGATAGCCGCCCTGGTTAGGTCAACAACACCGAATAGAGATGCATCAAATTTGGTGATATCAGACTCGAGTATGTTAATCCAGCCGAGGTTGTGCACCCACCCATAGGAGTAGTGGATAATCGCCGATGGATCGTCGACAACTTTCTTGAGTCCTGAGTACAAGCCTAGCAAAATGATAACCTGTATGATGAGCATGCCGATGGAGCCAAATGGGTTGATTCCGCGCTCTTTGTAGAGTTCTTGCATCATCAGACCTTCTTTTTGCTTGTCACCCGCAGCCGCTTTTTTGATACGTTTTAGTTCTGGTTGCAACTCACGCATGAGCTTGGTCTGGTGAAG